>JAJYQG010000202.1 GCA_021794775.1 Pseudomonadota bacterium | reverse complement strand
GGAGACATCACCGATTTCTTCGAGCTGTTTCAACACCGCCTCATTGGCCCCGCCATGGGCTGGGCCCCATAACGCCGCGATGCCGGCTGCGATGCATGCAAAGGGGTTGGCTCCGCTGGAACCTGCCAGGCGCACGGTCGAGGTCGAGGCGTTCTGTTCATGATCGGCGTGCAATGTCAGAATCCGGTCGAAAGCACGCACCAACACCGGGTTGGGCACATATTCTTCACAGGGCGTGGCGAACATCATGTGCAGGAAATTGGCCGCAAAACTCAGGTCGTTGCGCGGATACATGAACGGCAACCCTTTGTTGTAGCGGTAACACATGGCGGCAATGGTGGGCACCTTGGCAATCAGGCGCGTCGCCGAAATGGCGCGATGTTCGGCATTGGTGATTTTGAGCGCATCGTGATAGAACGCCGACAAGGCACCCACCACCCCCACCATCACCGCCATGGGATGGGCGTCGCGCCGGAATCCCTTGAAAAAGTTATGAAGCTGGTCATGCACCATGGTATGGCGCCGGATGTTGTTCTCGAAGAGAGCTTTTTGAATGGCCGTGGGCAATTCTCCGTTGAGCAACAGATAGCAGACCTCCATGAAGTCCGCATGCTCGGCCAGCTGTTCGATGGGATAGCCACGGTAGTAGAGCAGACCTGCATCTCCATCGATGTAGGTGATGGCCGACTGGCAACTGGCCGTCGACAGAAATCCGGGATCGAAGGTAAACACCCCCAACTGCTGGGACAACGCGCGTATGTCCACCACATTGGGCCCCAACGCCCCACCGTACAAGGGCAACTCGATCCGCTCACCATCCAGCTCAAGCGTCACTTTTCCCCGTTCAATCATCATCACTCTCCATCAGGACATGCCGTCCGTTTCACCAATCCGTCTTATCAACCCCTGCCAGCGCAGTTTAACCGGCTTGCGCCCCAACACATAGTCCAGCAGGGTATTGTCATCCAGCGCCAGCAACTCTGCATAGCAATCCCGTTCTTCGCGCTCAAGACCGGCGAGATGGCGGTTCACAAAGCGCTGCAGCAGCACATCGGTCTCCAGCAAACCACGGCGACTGCGCCAACGCAGGCGCTCGAGCTCCCGCGTTTCCTCTTCTTCCTGGCCTGTCATCCATTCACACCATGCGTTTGACCATCTCCGCCTTGATCTTGCCAATGGCAGCGGTCGGATTCAAGCCCTTGGGACAAACCTCGGCACAACTCATGATGGTGTGGCAGCGAAACAGGCGGTAGGGGTCTTCCAGATCGTCCAAACGCTCACGCGTCAGCTCATCGCGCGTGTCGGCGATGAAGCGGTAGGCCTGCAACAAGGCTGCCGGACCCAGGAACTTGTCCGGATTCCACCAGAACGAGGGGCAAGCCGTGCTGCAACAAGCACATAAAATGCATTCATAAAGCCCGTTCAGCTCTTCGCGATCCTCCGGAGACTGCCGTCGCTCCTTTTGCGGTGTTGGCGAGTGGGTCACCAGGTAGGGTTTGACCGAATGGTACTGCTTGAAAAACTGCCCCATGTCGACGATCAGGTCACGAATCACCGGCAACCCCGGCAGAGGACGCAACACCACCGGTTCCTTCAATCCCTCGATGGGCGTAATGCAAGCCAGTCCATTACGTCCATTGATGTTCATGCCATCCGAGCCACAGACCCCTTCGCGGCAGGATTTGCGCAAGCCCAAACTGTCGTCGAGGGCCTTGATGCGCAATATCGCATCCAGCAACATGCGATCCGTCGGCTGCAGCGCCACTTCATAATCCTGCATATAAGGCTTGGAATCTTTCTCAGGATTATATCGATAGATACTGAATTTCATGACTTTTTTCATAGAATCCTCAGTACAGTCGGACCTTGGGCTCAAACGATTCGACGGTCAGTGGCTGCAGGTTGACCGGTTTGTACGCCATGCGGCTGCCTTCCAGGTACCATAGGCTATGCTTCAGCCATTCGCGGTCATCCCGTTCGGGGAAGTCGTCGCGCGCATGAGCCCCACGACTTTCCTCCCGGGCCAACGCCGAGACCAGAGTAGCCTCAGCGACGATCATGAGGTTCTGCAATTCCAGGGCTTCGATGCGGGCGGTGTTGAACACCTGGCTCTTGTCCCCGATTCTCAAACGGGCTGCGCGCTCGGACAACTCGCGCATTTTCTCCACCCCTTCCCGCAACAAGTCACCCGTGCGGAATACGCCGGCATGGGATTGCACCACCCGGCGCATGTCGGCACCGAGCTGAGCCACCGATTCTCCGGCATCGTCACGTTCGAGCTCGGCAAGACGGGCCAACGTCGACTCTTCGGCGCGCCGGGGAAGATCACGCTGCTCGGGACGGGTCTTGAGCCAGGCGACGATATGGTCACCCGCCGACTTACCGAATACCAACAGATCGAGCAGAGAGTTGGTCCCCAGGCGGTTGGCCCCATGCACCGAGACGCAGGCGCATTCGCCGATGGCGTACAAGCCGGACACCGGTTCGGCATGCTGTTGACCACGGGGGACCACCACCTGACCGTAGTAATTGGTCGGAATCCCACCCATCTGATAATGGCAGGTGGGCACCACCGGAATGGGCTCACGGGCTGGATCGACGGAAGCAAACTTGAGCGCGATTTCCCGAATGCCGGGCAACCGCTTGTGAATCACCTCTTCGCCCAGATGGTCGAGTTTGAGCAGGACATGATCCTTGTCCGGTCCAACCCCGCGTCCTTCCTTGATCTCCTGATCCATGGCGCGCGACACCACATCGCGGCTGGCCAGATCTTTCATGTTGGGCGCATAGCGTTCCATGAAACGCTCTCCCAAGGCATTGAGCAGGATGCCGCCTTCGCCGCGCACCCCTTCGGTGATCAGCACCCCAGCGCCGGCAACACCGGTGGGGTGAAACTGCCAGAATTCCATGTCTTCCAGAGGAATGCCCGCCCGCGCCGCCATACCCAAGCCATCCCCGGTGTTGATGAAGGCATTGGTGCTCGACTGATAAATGCGCCCGGCCCCTCCGGTGGCCAGCACCACCACCCGCGACTGAAACAACACCACCTGGCCCGTTTCCATCTCCAGGGCGATGACACCGACCACGGCCCCCTCACGATCGCGGATCAGATCCAGGGTCATCCATTCGACAAAGAACTGGCATTGGGAACGCAGGTTACGCTGATACAGGGTATGCAGCAGGGCATGGCCGGTACGGTCGGCGGCAGCGCAGGCACGTTGAACCGGCTTCTGGCCAAAATGCTGGGTATGTCCGCCAAAGGGACGCTGATAAATGGTGCCATCCGGATTGCGGTCGAAGGGCATGCCGAAATGTTCGAGCTCATACACCAGCTCCGGCGCCTTGCGGCACATGAACTCGATGGCATCCTGGTCCCCCAGGTAATCGGAACCCTTGATGGTATCGTACATATGCCACAACCAATGGTCTTCCTGCATATTGCCCAAAGACGCACCCACCCCACCTTGCGCCGCCACCGTATGGGAACGGGTGGGAAACACCTTGGAAAACACCGCCACGGCATAGCCGGCCTCGGAGAGTTGCAACGCTGCCCGCAACCCCGATCCGCCACCACCGACGATCACGGCATCAAACACCTGTTTGTTCAACGCCACACCATCACCCCCATAAAATCTCAGCGGCCCACAAAACCTGAGCCAGCAAGGCCACGATCACCAGCACTTCGCAGGCCAGCCGCACCCCTACCGGTTTGATGTAATCCATGAAAATATCGCGCAGCCCGATCCAGGCATGCCAAGCCAGCGACAGAACAAACAGGAAGGTGGCGATGCGCACCCCCCGTCCATGCAATCCATGCTGCCAGGCGCTGGCATCTGCCGGTCGTTCGATCAAGACCCATGTCAGGGCCAGCACGGCATACAAGGCCATGATCACTGCCGTGACGCGCTGCACCAACCAATCGCGCAAACCGTAATGGGCCCCTACCACGATGCGTTTCACCATAGCCAGCCTCCCAGCACCAGCGTCAGGACGCCACTCGCCAGCAACACCGCCACGCTGGAACGACGCGCCTGCACGCGCTCCGTGCCGCAATGGACATCGAGCAGCAGGAAGCGGATGCCCGCACAGAAATGATGCAAAAAGGCCCAGGTCAGCAGCCACAGCAGGGGTTGTTCGAGCCCGTGCGGCAACAGAGGGGTAGCGGTGTCGGGATGCGTCGCCCGATCGAGTCGATCGAGAAAAACCGGGATTCCCACAAGAAACAGCAGCGCACCGCTGGCGCGATGAAGGATCGACACCACACCCGGAAGGGGCAAGCGAATGGTTGTCAAATCAAGGTTTTTGGGGCGCTGGGCTCTCATCAAAAGCGGGTCATGTCGTGTCTTTACCCCAGCTAGTATAACCTTTCGCCGACTGTGACAGCGTGAAATGTATTTGACAGACAAGCCGAACAACTCTAGCATCGCCGTCACATACAGGCCTGAACCTGAGTACGGCTTAGCCCACCCGAGACTTTCGATGACCTTAAATTCTTTCCATACTCTCAGCCCCTTGCCCAACGGGTTGGGTCGGTTTCATTCCCTCATACGCCTACAACAAACTTTTCCCCAATTGGCGCGCCTACCGGTCTCTCTGCGCGTCATTCTGGAATCCCTGCTGCGCCACGAAGACGGCCAGCGCATCACCCGTCAACACATTGAAGACCTGGCCCGTTGGCAACCGCAAGCGCCCCGCAGCCTGGAAATTCCTTTCATGGTGGCACGCGTCATCCTGCAGGATTTCACCGGCGTCCCCTTGTTGGCCGATCTCGCCGCCATGCGCTCTGCAGCCCAACGGCTGGGCAAAGATCCGGCGGCCATCGAGCCGCTGGTGCCGGTCCAGCTTGTCGTCGACCATTCGGTTCAGGTGGATCATTTCAACAGCCCCTCGGCGCTCCACGACAATATGGCGCTGGAATTTCAGCGCAACCGCGAACGCTACCAGTTCATGAAATGGGGCATGCAGGCTTTTCAGACCTTCCAGGTCGTGCCTCCGGGTATGGGCATCGTGCACCAGATCAATCTGGAGTATCTGGCACGGGGCGTTCAGCGCAAGGGCGATCTGCTCTACCCCGACACCTTGGTCGGCACCGACTCCCACACCACCATGATCAACGGCATCGGCGTGGTAGGCTGGGGCGTTGGCGGCATCGAAGCCGAAGCGGCCATGCTCGGCCAACCGCTTTACTTTCTCACGCCGGATGTCGTCGGGGTCTGTCTTGAAGGCCAATTGCCTGCCGGGGTCACCGCCACCGACCTGGTGCTGACCATCACCGAACGCCTGCGCCAAGCCAAGGTGGTCGGCAAGTTTGTCGAATTCTTTGGGCCCGGGGCCGCTTCGTTGAGCCTGCCAGACCGTGCCACGCTGGCTAACATGGCGCCCGAATATGGCGCCACCATGGGCTATTTCCCCGTGGATGAAACCACCCTTGCCTATTTCCGCGCCACCGGTCGCAGCGACGCTGAAATCACGGCCCTCGAAACCTACTGGAAAGCCCAGGGCCTGTTCGGCATGCCGGCGGTGGGCCAATGCGATTACAGCGCCACCCTGACGCTCGACCTCGGTAGCATCGAACCCTCCGTGGCCGGTCCGCGCCGTCCCCAGGACCGCATCGCCCTGAAGAACCTCAAAACCACCTTCGACACACTGCTCACCAGCGCCGCCCCGACGGGCTATGGCAAATCAGAGCCTTTGACCGGTCTTGTCTCCGACCGCTTCCCTGACCTGCGCATCGGCGATGGTTCGGTGTTGCTGGCAGCCATCACCTCCTGCACCAATACCTCCAACCCGGGCGTCTTGCTGGCGGCAGGATTGTTGGCGCAAAAAGCGGTGAAACGCGGGTTGCGGGTAGCTCCCTGGATCAAAACCTCTCTGGCCCCCGGTTCCCGTGTGGTGACCGATTACCTGGCCCGCGCCGGATTGCAGGAGTCCCTCGACACACTGGGCTTTCGCCTCGTCGGGTACGGTTGCACGACCTGCATCGGCAACACTGGCCCACTGCCCGATGCCATTGAAACCCTGCTGGCGAATCAGCCGGTGATTGGCTGTGCCGTGCTTTCCGGCAACCGCAACTTCGAAGCTCGGATCCATCCCAACCTGCGCGCCAACTTTCTCATGAGTCCGCCGCTGGTCGTGGCCTTTGCCCTTGCCGGCCGGGTCAACATCGATTTCGAACAGGAGCCCATCGCCCTCGATTCCCAAGGGGATCCCGTGTTCCTGCGCGACATCTGGCCCAGCACGCACGAGATTCACGGCGCCGAACAGGCCGCCCTATGCGCCAGCGATTACGTGCAACGTTATGGCCATATGGGTGACGATAATCCACTCTGGGATGAGGTGCCAGCACCGCAGGGCCTGACCTATCCCTGGCTGCCTTCGACTTACATTGCCGAGCCGCCGTTTTTTCAGGATTTCAGCACCCAGTCCGCAGCCCCGGAGCCCATTCGCGCCGCCTATGCCTTGGCCCTGTTCGGCGATTCGATCACCACCGATCACATCAGCCCTGCCGGCTCCATCAAACCCAGCTCGCCAGCGGGACAATACTTGCAGCAGCATGGGGTGACACCTACAGATTTCAACAGCTACGGCGCGCGCCGCGGCCATCATGAAGTGATGATGCGCGGTACCTTCGCCAATGTGCGTCTGCGTAACCTGTTGGTACCCGGTTCGGAAGGCGGCGTCTCGCGCCATATTCCCAGCGGCGAGACGGGTTCGATGTACGATGTCGCCCTGCGCTACCAGGCCGAACAAAGACCCACGGTGATTTTTGCCGGTGAAGAATATGGCACCGGATCTTCCCGCGACTGGGCCGCCAAGGGTACCCGTCTGCTCGGCGTCAAGGCCGTCATCGCCCAGAGCTTCGAGCGCATCCACCGCAGCAATCTGGTCGGCATGGGGGTATTGCCCTGCCAGCTGATGCCGGGCACGACGCTGGAATCCCTGGCCTTGACCGGCGCGGAAACCTTCGACCTGGAAACGGGAACGCTGGTGCCACAAAGCCACATCGAACTGATCATCCATCGCCAACAGGGAAACGTCACGCGCGTGCCCTTACTGCTGCGCATCGATACCCCCGTTGAAGTGGATTACTACCGGCAAGGCGGCATTCTTCCCTTCGTTCTGCGGCAGTTGCTGGCGTAACCGTCTTCTTCAGGAGCCCTGCATGAAAAAACCCGTGCGTATCGCCATCACCGGAGCCGGCGGCCAGATTTGTTACAGCCTCCTGTTCCGCATCGCCCACGGTGACCTGTTGGGCCCGGATCAGCCCATCATTCTGCAATTGCTGGACATCCCTGCCGCCGAGCAGACCATGCGCGGCGTGTTGATGGAACTGGAGGATTGCGCCTTCCCGCTCATCCACGGCACGACCCTGTCCACCGATCCCACGGTAGCTTTCCGCGACATCGACATCGCCTTTCTGATTGGCAGCCGACCCCGCTCCAAAGGCATGGAACGGCGCGATCTGCTGACCATCAATGGCAGCATCTTCCAGGCGCAAGGACGCGCCTTGGCCGAAGTTGCCGCCCGTCATGTCAAGGTTCTGGTGGTGGGCAATCCCGCCAACACCAATGGCCTGATCGCACGCCACCACGGCCGCGAACTCGGCCCCGACAATTTCAGCAGCATGATGCGCCTCGACCATAACCGCGCTTTGGCCCAACTGTCCCTCAAGATCGACCAGCCGCTCACAGCGCTGCGCCGCATGACCGTCTGGGGCAACCATTCAACCACCCAGTACCCCGATCTGTCCCAGGTTACCGTCGGCGGTGAGTCACTCGAGCGTTTTCTCCAGGATACCGCATGGATCGAACGCGACTTCATCCCCACCGTGCAAAAACGGGGGGCTGCGGTCATCGAAACCCGTGGATTGTCGTCGGCAGCTTCCGCAGCCAATGCCGCCCTGGGCCATATGCACGACTGGATTCACGGAACGGCGGAGGGCGACTGGGTCACCATGGGGGTTCCCTCCGATGGCTGTTATGGCATTCCGGAAGGCTTGATGTGTGGACTTCCTGTGATTTGCCGCGAAGGGCGTTACCATATCGTCAAGGACATTGAGCTGGGGCCCGCGGCACGGTCCATGATCGAGACCACCTGGCGTGAACTGGAAGAAGAGAGAAAAGCGGTGGGTGCCCTGCTCG
>JAJYQG010000091.1 GCA_021794775.1 Pseudomonadota bacterium | reverse complement strand
TCCCCAACACCAGAAAGCGCGTGGTGTTGTTCTCCTCATCCTCGATGTTGCGGTGCAAGACCGTCAAACCGTAGGATTCCGCCGCCCATTCACCGGCCACGGCCGCCCAGGTCGACTCCCCGGCACTAACCTGTCGCGCCGCCTCACTGTTGCTCGACAGCGCCGTCCGCCGCGCCTGGGGCAGATGGACGTCAAGCCAATGGCGACATTGGCCCAGGGACTGACTGTGAGAAAACACCTGGGTGATCGCGGTCAATGGCACATCGGTATCCTTCACCAACAGCTGTTGATGCACCCGCAACAGCACCTCGCCACAGACCCCCAGGGGAGTTTCCACCATCTGATCCAGATTGAGTCCCACGGCACCTTCCGTCGAATTCTCGACGGGCACCACGGCAAAATCCGCCGCCCCAGACTCGACCATGCGAAAAATGTCTCCCCAGGCATCGGCAAAACAACGCTGGGCAGCATGCCCAAAATGACGCACCACCGCCGCCTCGGAAAAACTTCCCTGCGGTCCGAGACAAGCCACCTTCACCGGCCGTTCATAAGCCAGACAGGCTGACATGATTTCACGAAACAGAAACGCGATCGTCTCATCGCTGAGCGGCCCCTGGTTGGCGTCGCTCAGGCGACGCAAAATCTGGGCCTCACGCTCGGGACGGTAGAGCACCCCGGTTTTCAGATGGCCGATCTGCCCCGCTGCCCGCGCCCGTTCGTTGAGCAGCGCCAGGATGCGGTCGTCGATGCCGTCGATGTCGCGACGTAAAGCTTGCAAGCGCTGGGTCGTCTCATCCATGGCGTTGCTCGAAATCGTTCATGAAAGCGATCAGGGCTTGCACACCCGCCATCGGCATGGCGTTGTAGATCGAGGCGCGCATGCCTCCCACCACGCGGTGACCACGCAACTGCAGCAGGTGATGCTGCTCCGCCTCCTTGAGAAACTTCTCATCCAGCGCAGGATCGCGCAGGTGGAAAGGAATGTTCATGTGGGAGCGGTCGATGCGCTTGACCGTGGTGCGATAGAAGTCGCTGCGATCGAGGGCGGCATACAAGGCTTCCGACTTTTCGCGGTTGCGCGCCTCCATGGCCTCCAACCCGCCTTGTCGCTTGATCCACTGAAACACCAGACCAGCCACCCAGATGGTGAAGGTTGGCGGCGTATTGAGCATCGAATTGGCCAGCACCTGAGCATGGTAATCCATGAGGAACGGGGTTCCCGGTGCGGCAGGATGAAGCAGATCGTCGCGGATGATGACCAGACTCAACCCCGCTGGACCAATGTTTTTCTGGGCCCCGGCGTAAACCATGCCAAAGCGCTGGATGGGCACCGGGCGCGACAAGAAATGGGACGACATGTCCACCACCAGCGGCACCGACCCAGTATCCGGAATCCAGTGAAACTCCAGCCCATCGATGGTTTCATTGGAGCAATAATGCACATAGGCGGCGTCGGGATCGAGACGCCAATCCTGCTGCAACGGAATGGCGCAGAACTGATCGGAACGGTTGGACGCGGCGATGTTGACCTGGCAGTAACGCCGCCCTTCTTCGATGGCGCGGTAGGACCAATAACCGGTTTCGATGTAATCGGCGCGTTTCTTGCCTTGCAGCAAATTGAGCGGGATCATGTCCCAATGGGCACTGGCCCCTTCCTGACAGAAGATGACGCGGTATTCGCTGGGAATGTTGAGCAAATCCCGCAGGTCTGCCTCGCTACGGGCCAGAATCTCCATGAATTCCGGTCCACGATGGCTCAATTCCATGACCGACAGCCCAAGCCCGCGCCAATCGAGCAATTCTGCCTGCACCTGCTCCAGCACCTCCGTCGGCAGGGTCGCCGGACCCGCTGAAAAATTGAATGCCCTCATGCCGTTTCATCGTCCATCACGTCGGTACTTTCATCGGTCGGCGTCAGCGTCACCAACTGTTCCCCTTCATCCAGGGCAATCAGGGTGACCCCCTGGGTCGCCCGCCCCATCTCGCGCACTTCACTGACTCTGGTGCGGATCAGCACCCCGCCGGTGGTGATCAGCATGATTTCGTCGTCGGCATTCACCAGGGCCGCACTGACCACCTTGCCATTGCGTGACGATGTCTGGATGGCGATGATGCCCTGTCCTCCGCGACCGTGGCGCGTGTAGTCGGAGACCGGCGTACGTTTGCCAAAACCGTTGGCGGTGGCCGTCATCACCGACTGTTGTTCGCTTTCCGCCACCAGCAGCGCGATCACCCGCGCTTCATCGGACAGACGCATGCCACGCACGCCGCGGGCCGTGCGCCCCATCGGACGCACATCGTCCTCGGCAAAGCGGATGGCCTTGCCTTCATCGCTGAAGAGCATGACGTCGTGGGTCCCCTCGGTGAGCGCGACGCCGATCAGGAAGTCACCGGGATCGAGATCCAGAGCGATGATGCCGGCGGCCCGGGGGCGCGAGAAGTCGCTGAGGGAAGTTTTCTTGACCGTGCCCAGCGCCGTCGCCATGAACACGTAGCGCTGATCTTCAAAGGATTTCACCGGCAACAACGCGGTGATCTTTTCGCCTTCTTCGAGCGGCAGCAAATTGACGATCGGTTTCCCGCGGCTGGTGCGGTTGCCCACCGGCACCTGATACACCTTGAGCCAATAGGCTCTGCCGCGGTTGGAGAAGCATAGGATGGTGTCATGGGTATTGGCGACGAAGAGACGCTCGATGAAATCGTCTTCCTTGGTGGCGGTGGCCTGCTTGCCCCGTCCGCCACGTTTCTGGGCGCGATAATCGGTCAGCGGCTGAGCCTTGAAGTAACCGCCATGGGACAGCGTCACCATCATCTCTTCGGGCGTGATGAGATCTTCCATGTCGATGTCTTCGGCATGCACGATGATTTCGCTGCGCCGCCCATCGGCAAAGGTGGCACGAACTTCGGCCAGTTCCGTGCCGATGATTGCCGTGATGCGTGCCGGCTGCGCCAGAATGTCGAGAAGGTCGACGATACGTGCCATCACATCGCGGTACTCGCCCAGAATTTTTTCCTGTTCCAATCCGGTCAAACGCTGCAGCTGCATTTCCAGAATGGCCACCGCCTGAACTTCAGACAGGCGATAACCGCTATCCGTCCAGCCGTAGTCCAGTTCAACGCCAGCGGGTTTCGAGGCATTTTCCGGCGACTTGACCAACATTTCTTCCACCAGGCCAGAGGACCAAGTCCGCGCCATCAGGGCCTGACGGGCTTCGATCCGGGATGCCGAGCCACGGATCAGCGCCACCACGTCATCGAGGTTGGACAGCGCCACCGCCAGACCTTCCAGGATATGGGCGCGCTCGCGGGCCTTGCCCAGTTCAAAGACGGTACGACGGGTCACCACGGTGCGGCGATGACGCAAGAAAGCCTCAAGAAATTCCTTGAGGTTGAGGACACGGGGCTGGTTGTCCACCAACGCCACCATGTTCATGCCGAAGGATTCCTGCAGGGACGTCAGCTTGTAGAGATTGTTGAGCACCACTTCGGGAATTTCGTTGCGCTTGAGCTCGATGACGATGCGCATACCGGATTTGTCGGACTCGTCGCGCAGATCGGAGATGCCCTCGATGCGTTTCTCGCGCACCAGTTCGGCGATCTTGATCACCAGATTGGCTTTGTTGACCTGGTAGGGCAGCTCATCGACGATCAACGCCTGGCGTCCGCCCTTGTCGATGTCTTCGACATGGGTACGGGCACGCATCAGCACCCGCCCCCGGCCCGTGAGATAGCCCTGACGCACCGATGCGGTGCCGTAAATGAAGCCCCGGGTCGGAAAGTCCGGCGCCGGAACCCGGTCGATCAAGGCTTCGATGGAAATGTCGGGATTATGCAACAGGTCGAGACAGGCATCGACCACTTCGCCCAGGTTATGGGGAGGAATGTTGGTCGCCATCCCGACCGCAATGCCGGATGAGCCGTTGACCAACAGATTGGGGAAGCGAGCCGGCAGAATCAGTGGCTCCTGCTCGGAACCATCGTAGTTCGGGCCAAAATCCACCGTTTCCCGGTCGATGTCGGCGAGCAGCTCATGGGTCATGCGCGCCATGCGAATTTCGGTGTAACGCATGGCCGCCGGATTGTCGCCATCCACCGAGCCGAAGTTGCCCTGGCCATCCACCAGCGGATAGCGCAGGGAAAAATCCTGGGCCATGCGCACAATGGCGTCGTACACTGCCGTGTCACCGTGGGGATGGTATTTACCGATCACATCCCCGACGATACGCGCCGATTTTTTGTAGGCCTTGTTGTAATCGTTGGACAACTCATGCATGGCAAACAGCACGCGCCGATGCACCGGCTTGAGCCCATCGCGCACATCGGGCAGCGCCCGCCCCACGATGACGCTCATGGCGTACTCGAGATATGAGCGGCGCATCTCGTCTTCGAGGTTGACGGGGAGTGTTTCCTTGGCAAATGCGGTCATGGGATAAATGGACTCTGAGGAGAATAACGGTTCACGAATCCCTGAAATATTAACATAACCTGGGTAATCTAGAATCCTCTATAATGCTCGGTCGAGCGTTGTTGAACCGATGCCAGAAAACAAATCAAGATAAAATAACTGCCATTCGTAAGGAGCCTATCCCACCATGAATAAAAAACGCACACTTGCCTTGACCCCTTGGCTCAGCACCGCGCTCGTCGCCACGCTATCCTTGCCCGTTTGGGCCAGCGATACCACCTACCCCACCCTGGTACACTCGATCGATGGTGCCGTGGTGCACAACAACTATCAAGAATGCTGGGGTACCGGCCCCAACGACGTCACGACCAACCCCTCCCGTGAATGCGGTCAAGGTCAACCGGCAGCCCCTGCGCCGCAGCCTGTTCCCATGCCTGTCGCCGCAGCGCCCATGGCACCAGCTCCAGCTCCCGTCGCACAAGCGCCTGCGGTGATCACCCTGTCGGCCGATGCCCTGTTTGACTTCAACAAGGCCATCCTGAAGCCCGAAGGCAAGCACATCATCGCCCGCGAGCTGGAAAAAACCCAATACGATGGCGGCCAGGCCCATGTGCGAGCGATTCGCGTCATCGGCTACACCGACAGCATAGGCAGCCGCGCTTACAACGACAAGCTCTCGCTGCGTCGCGCTGACGCGGTCAAGGCTTATCTGGTCAGCCGTGGCATCCCCGCCAACCGCATCCACGCCGAAGGGCGGGGCATGAACGATCCGGTCGCCAGCAACAAGACCAAGGAAGGCCGTGCCCAGAACCGTCGCGCTGAAATCCGGTTTGAACAACAGTAATCGGGATCAGGCAGAACTCGCCAAGTTTTCCCAACTGGCCCACCGCTGGTGGGATACCGAAAGCGAATTCAAGCCGTTGCACGACCTCAATCCACACCGCCTGGCGTGGATTGAGGCCCATGCCCCGCTGTCCGGCCAAAGGGTGCTGGATGTCGGATGCGGGGGTGGCATCCTGAGCGAATCGATGGCCCGTCAAGGGGCCCATGTGACTGGCATCGATCTGGCCGAGAAGCCCCTTGGGGTGGCGCGACTTCACGCCATCGAAGCGGAAATCGACGTCACCTACCGCTGCCTTGCGGTGGAAGATCTTGCAGCCGAACAACCGCAGCAGTTTGACCGGGTAACGTGCATGGAAATGCTCGAACATGTGCCCGATCCTGCCAGCGTGATCCAAGCCTGTGCGACCCTGGTGAAACCGGGAGGTATGGTGTTTTTCTCCACCTTGAACCGCAACCTCAAGTCTTATCTGATGGCCATCCTCGGCGCCGAGTATCTGCTGCGCCTGTTGCCACGTGGCACCCACGATTACGGGCGCTTCATCAAGCCTTCCGAACTGGCGCGCTGGGCCCGTCAGTCGCAGCTCGACGTGGTGCATATCGAAGGGGTTCACTACCATCCCGTGACCCGTCACTACCACCTTGGCCCAGGAGCCGACGTCAACTACCTGATGGCGTGTCGCCTTTCTCCGTGCTGAGCGCCATCCTCTTCGACCTGGACGGTACCCTGGCGGATACCGCAGCGGACCTTTGTGGCGCGCTCAACGAGCTTTGCCTGAGCTACCAACGGCCCACCCATCCCCTTGCCGCCGTCCGACCCTATGTGTCACAAGGCGCGCGCGGCCTGATTCGCATCGGTTTCGGGCTGGAACCCGGGGCGCCTTATTACGAAGAACTGCGCCAGGAATTCATGGATCGCTACGAGGCGCGCCAATCCCGCGACAGCGTGCTGTTCGATGGCATCCCCGCCGTACTCGCCACGCTCGATGCGCGCCAGGTACCATGGGGCATCGTCACCAACAAACTGACCCGCTTCACCCATCCGGTGCTGGAGCAATTGGGCATTGCCGGGCGTGCCCGCTGCGTCATCAGCGGCGATACCTGCGAACGCCCCAAACCCTTTCCCGATCCGCTGCTGGCGGCTGCCCATGTGCTGGAACTGCCGCCCGAGCAACTGGCGTATCTCGGCGACGATGAACGCGACATGGTCGCCGCAGAAGCGGCGGGCATGGCAGGCATCGTCGCCCGCTGGGGCTACCTGGCGCCCAGCGCCCGCCCCGTCGAAGACTGGCCTGCGCTGGCCCATGTCGCCCACCCCGATGCCTTGCTGTCTACGTTGCTTCCTTTGCTGACTGTCCATCCATGAAACCTTCCGCTCCCGAACTGCTCGCCCCCTGTGGCTCCCTGACCATGCTGCGCACTGCGCTCGACTTCGGCGCCGATGCGGTCTATGCCGGTCAACCGCGCTACAGTCTGCGCGTGCGCAACAACGATTTTGGAAAACTCGACAACCTTGCCCAAGGCATCGCGCAGGTGCATGAGGCCGGCAAACGCTTCTACCTGGTGAGCAACCTGATTCCCCATAACGCCAAACTGCGCACCTTTGTCGCCGACATGGCCCCAGTCATCGCGTTGGGACCCGACGCCCTGATCATGTCCGACCCTGGGCTGATGCTGATGGTGCGTGAAAACTGGCCCGACATGCCGATTCATCTTTCGGTGCAGGCCAACACCGTCAACCACGCCAGCATCCGTTTCTGGGCTTCGACGGGGGTCAGCCGCGTGATCCTGTCACGGGAGCTGTCGCTGGAAGAAGTCGCCGACATTCGCCAGGCCTGCCCCGACACCGAACTTGAGGTGTTCGTGCATGGTGCGCTGTGCATCGCCTACTCGGGACGCTGTCTGCTGTCGGGCTATTTCAACCACCGCGATCCCAATCAGGGTACCTGCACCAATGCCTGTCGCTGGCAATATTCGCTGCAAAGCGACGCGCCACCAAACCCGGAAACACGGGAATATGTCCTCGAAGAATCGGAGCGGCCAGGGCAATACATGCCCATCGAGGAAGACGAACATGGCACCTACATCCTGAACTCCAAGGATCTGCGCGCCTTGGAGCATGTGGCCCGCCTGGTCGAAATCGGCGTCGATTCACTGAAAATCGAAGGGCGCACGAAATCGCCCTACTATGTCGCCCGTACCTGTCAGGCTTACCGTCATGCCATCGACGATGCCGCCGCCGGTCGCCCCTTTGATGCCGGCCTGCTGCGCCAGCTCGAAGGCCTGGCCAACCGGGGTTACACCGGGGGTTTCTACGAACGTCATCCCGATCAGGATCATCAAAATTACCTGCGCGGGCATTCGGAATCCGACCGCAGCCTGTACGTCGGGGACGTCGTGGCCTACGATACGCCGGGCTGGGCCACCATCACGGTACGCAACCGCTTTGCCCTGGGCGACCGTCTGGAACTGATCCATCCCTCAGGCAACCGGAATCTGCATCTCGACGCCATGCAATCGCTGGAGGGAGAAGCGCGGGAAGTGGCCCCTGGAAGCGGTCATACCGTACGCATCCCCCTGCCCGAAGGCTACCAGGGTGCTTTCCTGGCGCGCTACCTCGACGAGGATGTTCAGTCCTGAGCCTGGTTGCGGCCTTCCTGATTTTCTCCCCACATGGCATTCAGCACCGCCAGCAACACGGCAAAACCGACGCCCAGAATCCACGAAAAGTACCACATGACATCTTCTCCCTAATAGGCTGAATGTTCGTTCTTTTTGATGTACGCAAGCGTCACTTTCCCGCCCATGACACGGTAACACCAACTGGTGTAGGCCACGATGATCGGCACGAAAATCAGCGCCGCCACCAGCATGATGGTCAGGGTTCGTTCGCTGGACACG
>JAJYQG010000028.1 GCA_021794775.1 Pseudomonadota bacterium | reverse complement strand
GCGATGGCACTTCCGACGATATCCCCGCCAAGTTATCGGATGGCGAATATGTGGTAGATGCCGGTACCGTTTCAATGCTGGGGAACGGTTCGAATGAAGCTGGAGCCAAGAAATTAGATCAGTTGCGCCGGCGCATTCGCATGGAAGCTGGCCGTCACCTCGTGAAAGGTAAGCAATTCATGAAAGCGAAACCCCCTGAACGCTACCTGAAAGGCGCGAAGGAGTAAACCATGGCCAATTCACTTGGATTTCTGTTCCAAGGCCAAGCGCCTCAGTCGACCACTCAATATGGGCAATCGACTTCGAACATCCCCCCTTGGTTGCAGCAATACAACCAGGGAATCCTGGCAAGTGCCACGTCGCTGGCCGGTCAACCGTATCAACCGTACAGCGGACCTCGAATCGCTGGATTCACGCCAGCACAGCAACAAGCCCAGCAAGCGGTTCAAAATCTCCAAGGTCAATACCAACCGACCCTGAACAATGCCACCCAGATGGCCATGGCAGGGTCGTCTTCGCCGGCATTGGGCCAAGGATTGGGTTATCTCGGATCTGCCTATACGGGAGTGAATAATACGCTGGGGGCTTTCGGGGGCAACTTCAATCCCTCCTATGGATACCTCGGGCAAGCTCAATCGAACATCAACAATGCGTTGAACCCCACGGCGCTCATGAACCCGTATGAGCAGAACGTCATCAACCAAGCGAAGGTTCAAGGTCAACAGTATTGGCAGAATACTCTCCAACCTTCGATTCAGAACCAGTTCACCGCTAATGGTCAGTTTGGATCTTCGGCTGACTTGCTGGCCCAGAATCAAGCGGCGAATCAATTGGCTGAGAATATGCAGGCGACCGCTGGGGCGCAATTGTCTCAGGGTTACACCACGGCGCAACAAGCGGCATTGGCCGCTGCCGGTCAACAGGCTGGCTTGGGTCAATTGCAGGGGAATCTGGCTGCTACGCAAGCCGGGATGGGAATGCAAGGTGCGCAGGCGCAAGGTCAATTGGGCCAAATCGCTGGTGGACTGGGATACGAACAAGGCGTCTTGGGACTCCAAGGTGCGTCCCAACTCGGATCTCTCGCTCAACAAGGTCAATCCCTCGGATTGCAAGGGGCTGGTGCTCTCGACACGACGGGACTCGAGCAACAACAACTCAATCAGCAAAACTTGTCAATGGGGTATCAGGATTTCCTCAATCAACAAGCGTATCCTTACCAACAGATGGGATGGTTGGGATCTATGTATGGTGGCCTGGCCAATCCGAACATGGTCCCCTACACGAATACGACTGCGGGAACAGGCTATGCCCCGGCGTACTCGGCGAGTCCATTGTCCCAATCGATGGGCCTATACAATATGTATGGCAACCGGGGCGGTCGCACGCGGAGGAATCGCATCCGACGCGGTTATCTTCCTGAGAGGAAAGCAGCATGAGCACTCCAGGCGAAAACGTCTTCAGCGATGCATTAATGGGCCTCGAGGGGCCGGCCAATCCGGAAGCACGGGCCGATGCTGAGAAATTCGTTCAACAGGACCTTCAACACCCTGGTACGCATGAAGATGAAGAATTGGAATCGGAGATTGGAGAGAATGCCTCCGGAGCCAAAGCGGCATTGCGTGCTGCTCGCAATCGGTTGATGTCACTATCGGTCAGTCCGCAGCAACAACGTATGGAAACAGCCGCAGCGTGGTTGGCCCCCACTCGAACTGGGAACATGGGTGATACCCTGGCAAATGTGGCTCAAACCAAGGCGAACATCATGGGCCAGAACCGAGCCCTCCAGATGTTCGGGGCTCAAAATGATGCCAACGTGGCGAGTCATATCTATGGCATCAATCAACAGACGCTCGGGGCGCAAGCTCGATTGGCCCAATTGGCGCAGGCTCAACGGGGGGCGAATGCTCGGACGGGTCTGGAAGTGTTGGCGCGGCCAACGAAATCGCTGGGCCAACAAGCACACTGGAAATACACCCAACTGGATACGGGGGACGGTCACAAGCAAGGATTTTGGCTCAATCCGGCCACTCGTCAGAAGATCCCAGATGGTGCCCCCATCAGTGATACGGCCCCGATTGATCCAAATCTGGTGAAGATGATCGGGACCGGCGAATACCCCGCTTTGACGGGATTCGCTTTGTACAACCCCAAACTGAATGGTCTGGGGATCATGGCAGCCGTCAAGAAAGCTTACCCGTGGTACAATGCTCAGACTTATCACACTATCCAAAGCACCATGAGTCAATTCGCTACCGGACCGGAAGGCAAGAAATTGGCCAGTATTGACCGGGCTCTTCAACATGTGGATGTTCTTGAGCATGCCCATCAAGCTCTTCAGAATGGTGACATCAAAGGCATCAATTACTTGGCCAATGAGCTGGGAGTTCAGTTGGGGACGAATCAACAGACTCCCGCTGCTGTATATGACGCCATCAAGAGCACCGTGGCCGGTGAGTTGGCCCAATCAGTGATTGAACGGTCAGGGGTTGGCGAACGCAGCGAACGGGCTCAACACCTGGATCGGGATTATCGCAACATGACCACCACGGCCATCGTAGCCGCTTACAAGAATTTGATGAAAGGCCAACTTCAAGGATTGCATCAGCAGTTCGTGGCCGGCATGATGCCTGGCCCCGATTACGCGACTTCACCGTCATATCAGCAATGGCGTCACACTGTGGATGATCGTTTCAATTCCCATCTTACTCCCCGGGCGCGTCGAATCTGGACCACGGCGCCCCCCCAAGCAGTTCAATACTTGAAAGTTCATCCAGAAACGAAAGAGGATTTCTTGGCGAAGTACGGCTATCTGCCAGAAGGTGAATGATCATGCCCGATTCCACTACACCGTCGAAAGCGCCAGCGAATCCTTACGACCAATTCGACAACGAGCCCGCAAGTCCGTTGCCAGATTTCGAGCCTCAGGTCGCGCGCGTTCAACAGCAGCAAGCCGACGAGAAACGTACCCCCCACTGGGAACGGGATGCTGAAGGGGCTGGTGCGGCCGCGCTTGGGGTAGCGGGGGCCGTCTTGGCGCACAAATACCCTGAAGTCGGGGATGCCCTGGAAAAGTTGCGTGGTTTCTTGGAAGACCATCCGATCATCGGACGGGCATTAGTGGGTGGTGGCGTTGGTGCGGCAGCGGCAGCCCCTGCGGCAATTCGGAACCGCAAACCCTCTGACCTTCTGTTGGGTGCTACAGCGGGGATGGGAGCTGGCGTCGCATTGCCTACGGTGGCCGGAATGGTCCCAAGGTTAATGGACCGTTTTTCGATGAATCCCGCTGAACGGTCGGCCGGCAAAGCCGTCTTGGGCGATTTTGGCCGCGCCGATGAAGCGGCAGATCGATTGCGAACATTGGCCGCCAAGATGCGGGCTGGCGCACGTATGGCCGTCCCGGATGAAGGAACGGTAGGCGAAACGTTGGGTCCCCAAGGAAATGCTCTAGCTCACGCGGCCATTGCTAATCCCAACCCCGAGAGTACGGGGTACACTCAGCAGCTCGCGGAGAGGCAATCGGCCGCACCGGCTCGGGCAGCTGAGCACATCAACCAAGCGATGGCGCCCTCTCAATACGAAGACGCTGAACGTTTGTTCCTGAAGAATTTGTCGGAGAATTCCAAACCATTATACCTCGATGCGTTCCAACGATTCCCCACTGTGAACTCACCCGTCTTTAACAAAGACATCATGAACTCACCTGCCGGTCAAGAGGCTGTTCAATCAGCCGCTGAACGATGGTCTGAGTTACATCCCGGTGAACCAGTGGGTCCAGTGGTTCCAGGTAATATGACCCAATCTCCGGCCTTGGAATTCCATCAGCTGGTGCGTGAAGAATTGGATGACAAGATTTCACGTTTGCGGAAGGGTGTTCAGAGTGGCACTGAGCGCAAGAAAGATTTAAATGCGGTGAGAAGCCTCAGGAATGAGTATGTCAATGATCTGAACAATTTGACCGGAGGCGATCACTCCCCATACAGGGCGGCCGCCGCTCAGTACCAGAGTGATGCAGCCACGTTGGATGCCTTGCACGATGGTCGTGACAATTTCTTGAAGAATTCCGAGGAATGGAGTCCCGCACGCATCCAAGAGCATTTGAGCAAATTGGATTTCTCTCAACGGGATGCTTTTCGCTCTGGCGCTGCCGAGGCATTGTTCCGGTTGATCGGTAAATCCGGTGACAGTGCCAATCCCTTCAACCGCATTGCCGGAAATCCTGATATCCGAGCCAAGGTAAGCGCGTTGTTCGAAGACCCAAAGCAAGGAGATCGATTCCTCCAAGCGCTATCGAATGAAGCGGAGCTTCATACCAGCGGCAAGGAGTTGCTCAAATCTGCCGGGAAGGCTCCATTGGCCGCCATTCAACCCCCTGAAGGCACCGGCGCCACGTTGACGAAAGCGGCGGCTCATTCGATCAATCCCCATTTGGCCGCGATTCGTGCCGCCATTGATGCGTATTCATTGCATCGATTGCCCGCTGAGGGATTGTCGGCCATGATGCGTCAGACGGGACCTGAGGGTTCCAAAGTGCTTGAACGGTTGTCTGAGGTAGCTAAGAAGCTTCAACAAAACGATCTACTGCGACGCAATCTCCAGACTGGAACCACTTTGGCGGGTGGCGCAGCGGCGGGTTATGGGGCGTCACAATTGGACCGCAATCCGTGAGGACATGAATCATGCCTTCCGTTGAAGAATTCGAACCAATCATCTCATATCTGCGCGATAAGTTGCCGCAGTTGGGATTTTTCTCGACCCTTGACGATGCCGTCAAGAGTGCGCCATTCGAGAAGGCTTCCCCCGAGCAATGGAAGAATTATTTGAAGCCGGGATTGACGATCCAACGTCAAGGCGTTTCTTTCCCTTTGAAAGCTGAAGAGCTTCATTACGCCGAATTACATCCCTTCCTGAATGCCGTTTCGAATGGTGATCCAACTACTCTTCAAAGTTTCCAGGATCTTCATAACACGGATGCCTCGGAAATTTCACCGCAGTCCATCTCAAAGCGCGTCATGCGTGAACAGATTCAACGGACTCGGCCAGGTTTTAATCTCGATGTACGCATGCAAGACAATAGTCCATATGGGGATGGAGTTACACTGGGCCAAGCTCGTAAACGTCTTCCTGAGATAGACGTAGTGCGAAAACATGTCGGGGTTGAAGATCCACAATCGATGGTGAATCGTCAACCCACCTGGCACCATGATGCCCAGTTTGGGAATTGGGCTTACCCGTCGGGAGTACCAGGAAGTTATGAAGAAAATATCACCACCTCTCCAGACTTCGGAGTATTCAAGAGTCATTTCACCCCACGCGATATAAGCTGGTCTCGTACAAGTCGGCACCTTCTAAATCCAGAGGATCCTAATAGTCCCACCGCCCGGTTAGTTGATGAGATTCAGTCGGATCGGCATGCCGCAGCGGCCAAGAAAACATTCCTTCTAACCCCGGGGGAACGGGCTGAACGACAAGCCATTTTGAATCAATTGCCGGGGGGCTCGATTGAAACCACAGGGGCCCCGGCTCGAGATGAGTTGATCAATCGTTTGAAAGCTTTGGAAGACAAAGCAATGAGGCGTCCCGGGTATCGAACCTCTGAAGAAGAACAAACGTTGACCGATAATCCGAATGCGTTGAATACGGATTTGATCTTCAACAAAAAACCCCCTGATACCCCTTTCAAGAGTGCGGCCGATTACGGGTTGTTGGAGTTGAAGAAACAGCTCATCAATGCCGTTCATCAAGGTGATTCATATCTGGCATTGAGCGATCCACAAACTCAAATTGAACGGTATGGCAGTGATCCGGACCGCGATAAGGGAATGCAGCATATCTATGGTCAGGTATACCCGGCTGCTTTGGAAAAACTCGCGCGGATGTACGGGGGCAATGTTGAGGATCTCCCAATTAGACTCAAGGATCCTGAAGGTGCTGTTCCCGTAACTTTCAGTGATGTAGATGCCAACAACGTAGGGGAGTACATCCAAAAGGCTTATGACGGTCTTGATTCTCCATCTCGAATTCATGAAGCGTTGAATAATCTTTTGGGTGAATTCAGGGAGAAATTACCCCCCTCTTTTGAGAAAAGTCAACTTGTGGATCAAGCTAAAAATCATTTAGCTCAGCTTCAAAAGACAGAACCCGATGACGTAGAGCTGGAAGACCCAGACAGATTTTATTCTAATGAAATGGTAGACCATAGGAGTAATGCCCGAGCTGGACTTCAACAATCCTTAGAAGGCTTACATAAGCTGTGGACAGAGAACAATTCAACGATTCAGAAATCTTTCCCCGCGTTGAAGATTACCCCTGAATTGCGTCAACGAGTGCAACAAGCCGGGGTGCCGTTGTTCAAAGAAGGGGGGATGGTAAGAACCCATTACGCTGGAGGCGGAAGTACTTCACCGCTCGAGCAATACGTTCAGTCCAATGTCTCGAGCAGTCCTTCCAGCAATGACGGTTATCTGAATTTTCTGGTACGGGCACAGGCTATGGGGATGGGATTGCCCCCCGCTGATACCATTTTCGACCCCATTCCGGGGATGCCGGTGACCATGGCGGAGGGTGGCGCTGTAGCCGATCAAGGGCCTGTATACGCGCAAGGCGGTCCAACTGGGCCACTGGGCGCCATCGCTCGGGGGATTGAATCGGGCGCCCGTAATCCGATCTGGGGATTGAATCCGGCCCGTGCGTCCTCATTGGCGCGGCTCGCGACCCGATTGGCCAGCCAATTGTACGGGTTAGGCCCCCATGGTCATCCCGTATTCATGGGGTGGCTTAACCCGACCCATTGGGGGCAAAAGGGATTCGTCAAAAATGCCAGTTCGCCTAAGATCGTCCAAGAGGCCCTGTCGGTCCCCGATCAAATGGTGAGGACGGGCATCTTGTTGAGAGAACTGGCCAAGAAGTACGCACCGGCCTTCATGTTGGGATCTCATCATCCCACTTCGGAGATGCAAGCAATGGACCCGAGGTGGTCTCAAGAGGCCAGCAATGAAGTGGGGAAGATTGATTCAGCGGTCGATCAAGCAAGTGGGTTGGGACATGCGAAGTCATTGGCTGGAATTCTCATGAACATGAGTGGGGACATCGGTCCCTTGATGGGGTTGGCACATACTGCTGAAGAAGGAAGTGTCGGTCGTCATCTTTTGAATGAGATAGCCGGTTGGGGTGGGGGTGGAGCAGGCCAACAAGAGTCGCCCCCATCCCAAACTGCCCCCCATCTAAGCCAAGCTGATCTGGCCCAAATCTTCTCGCCCCCTCAATCACACCTCGAACCGGACTTAGTTCAAGGACATTGAAATGCCTTCCGTTTCCAAGAAACAAGCTCATCTGATGTCAGCCATCGCCCATGGCTGGAAACCCCCATCTGATATGCGAGATGCCCCTTCGATGAAGGTAGCTAAAGAATTTCACACGGCCGATAAACAAGTCGGCAAGTGGGAGCATCCTATGCGTAAAGCCAGTGGCGGACCAATCTCCCCGTTGTCGGCCGTTCTTGATATGGGGGGGCCATATCTCAGTGGTCATGTCGCCAAGAATCATTCAGGGATGCCGATGTATTTCGCGCATGCGCATGCCCGTATGCCTTACATCCCCATCGCTGACACGATGCGGGACGTGGATCGCTCAGTCATTCATGCGCGTGCTAAACTGACCAAGCTCAAAGCCCCATCGGTCAAGAAAGCGTCGATCCGGGTGCCCAAGGCGAAGGCCCCACGGATGAAGGCGCCGGACCCGAAGGTCAAGAAATTTGCGGCTGGGGGCAATGTATTCCCGCAGGTCAGTGCGCAGGAAGTGGCCAAAATGTTCGATCCGGAAACCAAATCGGCCGTGGCAAACGCCTTGAGGTACGTTAAGGGCGGTGATTTCGGGTCGGCATCGAGTGCCCTACGTCGTTCCCATGCCGCGATGCGCCATCCCCACCTTACGCGGATTGCCGACTCATTCAAGCGGGGCCAAGGGTTATCCCCGGCCGTCATCGAACTCCAGAATTTCCATCAGTTGATGGCCCGGGGCGACGTGACCGGCTCGGAAGGTCAAGGGGAATGACGTTCGATGGTTGACGTTGGAGTTTCTCTAACTTACGCAAGAAAGCCGATTTGGGTTCGATCCGGGGGGATGGTTTGGTCAACAAAAATCCTCCGGTTGGTGTATGACGGGGTTCTGGGAACTCCTTC
>JAJYQG010000036.1 GCA_021794775.1 Pseudomonadota bacterium | reverse complement strand
AGGGTTATCTACGATGCAGCGCATGCCTTTGGTGTCCGCGACAACGGAGGATCCATTCTGCGCCATGGCGACCTATCCGTGCTAAGTTTCCACGCTACCAAGGTATTTAACACATTCGAAGGCGGTGCCATCATTTGCCCCGATGCCAAAACGAAGGCCCGTATCGACCACCTCAAAAACTTCGGCTATGTCGACGAATTGACCGTAGTAGCGCCCGGTATCAATGGCAAAATGAACGAATTCAATGCCGCGCTTGGATTGCTACAGCTCAAGTATGCCGATCATATGTTGACCCGGCGACAATATGTTGACCATACCTATCGTACCGAACTTGCCAATATACCCGGCATTCACATTCCTCCTCTGCCCACGGTGCAGAGGGCAAATTATGCCTACTTCCCCATTCTGGTCGAGCAGGAATACCCGCTGTCACGGGATGAGCTGAACGAAACGTTGAAGAAACACAACGTTTATACCCGACGTTATTTCTATCCCCTGATTTCTCAATTTCCCATGTACCGTGGCCTTCCTTCTGCAAGCCACGATAATCTCTCCGTTGCTTTGGACATATCCCACAAAGTGCTATGCTTGCCGATATACCCATCCCTCAAGCAACATGAACAGGAACGCGTTTCCAGTTTGATTCGCTCCCTAGCCCATGCAACCGCAGCCTAACTCCCTATCGATATACCATTCCAGCCTGGCTCGTGGCCAACCAACACCGCGACTGGAAGCTTCCCATCCGCAACACGATCGCAGACCGAGAAGCGCTATTCCAGCCGGGAAAGACATCCGCCAACCCATTTTGGACCACTGGATGCTGGCAGACCTTCTCGATGACCGGTTGTCTGCCTAGCTACCCTGATCCCTTGGTATCATCCCATTTGAGTTCCGAATTCTCCATGGCAAGACCAGCGACTCATTTCGATGCCCGACAACTTTTTGAAAACAGGGAGACCTTTCTGGTCTCGTCTGCAACAGTCGATGACCTACTTTACCGTAGGCGCCATCGGGCTGGTACTTTCTTCCATCCTGTTTGTCATCGTACGCGACATCGACCATGAAAAAGAACAGGCACATTTTGAGCGCATGGCCGAACAGCAACTGTCGGTTGTTCAAACCAACATCTCGCTGACGCTCGACAATCTGGTTGCCCTCAGTGCCTACCTTGACGCATCCCCAACGCTGAGCCGAGCAACATTTTCACGCCTAGCCTATCCGCTGATCGCGCGCAATCCCGCCATACAGGCTTTGGAATGGATCCCCCACGTTCATAACAATCAACGCAAGCGTTACGAAGCTTCCGCTCAGGCCGACGGTTTCTCAGACTTTCGGTTCACCGAACGCAAATCTCAGGGGTTGATGGTAGCGATGCCAGAACGCACCGTGTACGATCCCGTGTATTTTGTCGAACCTTTGCATGGCAACGAAAAGGCATTGGGATTTGATTTGGCCAGCAACCCCTCACGCCTGGAAGCCTTGGAAAAGGCCGCTAGGACCGGCAATCTGGCATCAACCAGTCGGGTGGTTCTGGTACAAGAAACAGGAAATCAATATGGTTGCCTGGTGTTCCAGCCGATCTACCGTGATTCCCTCCGTCACGAGACATTGCTCGGCTTTGCTCTCGGTGTATTCCGCGTCCAGGATATGGTCGAGAAAACCGGCAGTCCCCTGATCCATCCCCCTCAAGCACACAGCTTGCAAATCGCCATTTTTGATGCGGATGCCAAGCCTGGTGAACAACTGCTCTACCCCAAGGCGTCCGGCATGGTCAATGTTCACGACATCAAGGCCGACTTTATATTGACACGAGAAATCCCCGTAGCCGGCAGACATTGGCAGGTCACCGTATTCCAAACTTCCTCCGCCTCGATGTTCTGGGGGGGGCGTGGTATCCTGCTGGTAGGCGTACTGATCACGCTTTTCGCCATCGCTTACCTGCACCAAATCGATCTGAGCCGTCAGGCTGTTGCCGAAAAAATTGCGGCCGAACAGGCTGACCTGGCGAAATCTCGGTTCATAGCTACCATGAGCCACGAAATTCGTACCCCGATGAATGGCATCATCGGCATGACAAGCCTGTTGCTTGACACTCCGTTGAACGACGAACAGAAACATTTCACAGAAACCATCCGCCTCTCTGCCGATGCCTTGCTGACCGTCATCAACGATATCCTCGACTATGCCAAACTGGAATCGGGCAAGTTCGAGCTTGAGCAAACGCCCTTCGAGATGTCTACCATGATCGAAGGCGTCGTGGATATCCTGACACCCCGAGCAACCGAAAAAGGACTGCATTTGTCCTATCGAATACAGGATGATGCCAACGCTCGCTTTCTCGGGGACAGCGGTCGTCTGCGCCAGATATTGCTCAACCTTGCCGGCAATGCCATCAAGTTTACCGAACGTGGTCACGTCACAATTGAAGTCGCATGGGCAGCGACAGAACCTCTCCCGTTGCGCTTCAGTGTGACAGATACTGGCATCGGCATCCCCGAGGAGGCAAGAAACCGTTTGTTTCGTCTGTTTACCCAGGTTGATGCCAGTACGGCCAGAAGGTATGGGGGCAGTGGCCTGGGGCTGGCCATCTGTAAGCGGCTGGTGCAACAAATGGGGGGAAATATCGATTACAGCAGCGTAGCTGGCCAAGGCAGCGTTTTCCACTTTACCATCCCGATAACCCGGCTTGCCTGGCTTGCCGGTACCTCGGCCGTCGCCAGCGATGGCCAAACATCCTCCCTGACCACCCTTGAACGCACTACCCAACTCAGGCGCATTCTGATTGCCGAAGACAACCCGGTCAATCAACTGGTAGCTGTCAAGCTGCTGGAAAAGCTTGGCTATCGTGCCGATGTCGCCCACGATGGGAGGGAAGCGGTCGAAATGGTTACCATGTGCGATTACGCCCTGGTACTCATGGATATGGCCATGCCCAACATGGATGGTTTAAGTGCCACCCGAGCCATTCGCGCTCTGCCTTCCCCAAAAAATGCTGTCACCATCATCGCCATGACCGCCAATGCCCGGGATGAAGATCGGGATACCTGTCTGGCGAGCGGCATGAATGACTTTCTGTCCAAACCCATCCATCGTCAGTTATTGGCCGACACCCTCCAGCACTGGATCCAGAAGAGCGCGCTCACGACCAACTCATCCTGACATCGGTGTCGCGATCGTGCCACAATGACGAAACAAAATCACACGATCACACCTTCATGCCTGAAATCGCCGCCGTTCTTGCCCAACAATTGTCCGAACACCCCGATTATCGGGTATTGAGGCGCATCGCCTTGGACCATTCGCTGGCACCCGACCCCGGACGTCCTTTGTTGCGTGGGGTGGTACTGGATACGGAAACCACCGGCCTGAACTTCCAGCAGGATCGTATCATCGAAGTCGGACTGTTGCGTTTTGATTTTGACCCTCAAAGCGGAGTCCCCATTCGTATCGTCGATACTTATTCTGCTCTGGAAGATCCCGGCGTTTCCCTGTCACCGGAGGTTATCCGCTTGACAGGCATCCAGGACAGCATGGTGGCGGGAAAGGTCATCGACGATGACCGCATTGCGGCCTTGGCGGCCGATGCTTCTTTGGTCATTGCCCATAACGCCGCGTTTGACCGGCCATTCGTCGAACGCCGCTGGCCACTGTTCCGCACGTTGCCTTGGGGATGCTCTCTCCAGGATATTCCTTGGGATGAGGAGGGCATTCACTCCAAAAAGCTTGAGTACATTGCCTACCGCCTGGGTTTCTTCTTCGACGCTCATCGCACCCTGCAAGACTGTGAAGCCTTGCTGAAGATCATTTCCCAGCCTCTTTCTGAAACCGGTTCGACAGGACTGGGCCATATCCTTCAGCGCCAGACCGAACACTTCTGTACCATATTTGCTGTGGGTGCCCCGTTTGCCTCCAAAGATCGTCTCAAATCAAGGCAATACCGTTGGGATGCTGAGCGCAGAACCTGGTACCGAGAGCTTTCCGAACACCATCTTGGCGAAGAAGTCGATTGGCTCAGAAAGGAAGTTTATGGCGGGAAGCCTGCCCAACTGGAGTTGGAAGAGCGTTCATCCCGTGAACGCTTCTCTTCGCGCCAAGGACAAGTCCGTTCTATCGCCCTGTAACAGGATCAGCTCCGATCCTTTTCATCTTGGACGCGAGCAATCAGCCACGCCCGAAGCTTGAGACTCGCCTCCCGGCGCACATCTTTTGAAGCAGCGTGAACCGCACGGTGCCAATGAACCACTTCTGTGTCTCCCCACCCTTTGTCCACCAAGAAACGGTGCACGGGACAGTCTTCGCCAGCTGAAACCGGCATGGCCCATGCTCCTTGAGAAGCATTGTGCATATAGCGCCAATGATAGGCCAACGCCCCGAGGTAGGTGCGAATTCTCAGCGGTTGGTCGAGTTTCATGTCCCGAATCCCATGTTCCACCCAATCCATGAACCGATTCATGGGCATCGGTTTGGCCACCGCATAACCTTGAATGTAACGTGCGCCCAGCAGGGTCACGGCTTCCAGAATGTCGAGATTTTCCACCCCTTCGATGATCACCACCCTTTCCAAATCAAGGCCAATCTGGACGATGGTACGAATCAACGTCATGGTCTTGATCGGTTCACGCAAAATATCCCGCACCATACCCTGATCAACCTTGATCACGTCAAAAGGCAAGGTTGCCAACCGTTTCAAGCTGCTAAAACCCGAGCCCAGATCATCGATGGCCAGTTGAACGCCCAGTTTTTCCAGTCGCTCCACCGCGGCATCGGCCGCATCCCTGTCCACCTCCTGACTTTCGAGGAGTTCCAGTGTCAGGCGCTGCGGGTCTTCGATTCCGACAAGAGACATGGCCTGTTCGACCCAACCGACGCATTCCGGGTGTAACAATGTGCCCGGTGGCAAATTGAGCGACACCGAATAATTTAAGCCTGCTGCCGACCAATCGGCCAAAAACTGCAGCGCCTGATTCAGGCCCAGACGAAACAAGGCATCGAGATCAGCGGATCGCAACACCCCCAGGAATTGCCCGGGCCCAAGCAATGTTCCATCGGCAAGCAGCAAACGCGCCAGGGCTTCGACCTTGAACACAGACCCAGTTTCCATATCCAGCACGGGTTGCACAAAAAGCTTCAGACCTCCAGAGTGCAACCGCTCGCGATAGCTTGCCGCTGTTTGAATATCCACCAACAGACGATGTTCAATACGCCTCTGGCGTACCAGCTGCTCCCAACGATTTTGCACAGAGGTCACAAAGGTTCGCATCCAGTTGGCCGAAAACTGGTTGGGGTACTCCCCCAACAGGACCAGAATACATTCCGGCTCCTGAGAACCGCGTACCGGGATGGCTACGGCACTTCGTACGCCCAAGGGGTAGAGCTGATCGCACCATGTCTGCGTTCTATCATCCTGATCGTAGGCGTCGGTACGCTGGATCTGCCCCGTATGCCAAGCCTGTGCCACCAGCCCCTGTCCCGCAGCCTGCCGTGAGTCCATGACCGGCCTTCGATGCGGCTGACTGAAAGCTTGCTCGACGGATAACGCCAGCTTCCCCGCATAAAATTCGGTCATGAACGTGCCATCTGCCTGGGGCAACATAAGGTGGGTTGCCACAATACCCCGCAATTCTGCGAGCATCTCTGCCTCGCGCGGAGCTTTTTCGGTCCATGGCAAAGAAAAGTCCAGCGCCAGATTGAAATAGGTGTTGTACTGGTCATTGATCGACTGCATGGCATCGAGTTGAGCTTCCAGGTCAATTTGCAAACGGGCGTCGGCAACCCGCAGCATTCGATACCGATCACGCACAATCTGGGGAGGCCGATCCAGATGCTTGCGCAGCGTACCGCGCAACAAACTCATGGAGCGCGTCAACATGGCCCCGGTTACCCCCACCAGAGCATGGATCTGGCCCAGTTCTCTGGAGCGCGCAACGATTCCCTCCACCGTGCTGGACGGAGACAAAAGGAAAACCAGTTGCTCCGTCTGACTTGCCTGCAAACTGCGAACGGTGTTATCGGACAAATTCTTTGGAAAATGTCTTCTTGAAACATGGCGCTGTATATCTTCGTGCAGAAGACCAACATACTCGCGCAACATAGGATCCAGATGCTTCTTCAACACGTTCAGCAAAGCCATGGCTTCCTGCCCAAAGGGATCGAATGGCAGTTCTGCCGCAGGAACATCGTGCATACCGGATTTGAGCGCCCACCATTGATGCCGTGACAATTTCCTGGTCTTGTTCTGGTACATCGCCACATCGGCGCTACGTAGCAATTCCTCTGGCGTCACGCCGTCTCCAGGGAACAACGCGACCCCCATGGTCATCTCCAGCCATACCTCAGTACCAAGCTCGCCTACCTTGAAAGGCTGTTCCACAGCCTGGTGCAGCCTTTCCAGCATATTTTGCAGTTCATCAACCGCTTCGCCTTCCTGCAAGTCTTCAAGAACAATAACAAATTCATCGCCACCCAGACGAGCCACAAAATTGGACTCCCGGATCTGTTGCCGCATGCGCCGGGCCAACTCCTGCAACAGCGTATCCCCCTGAACATGGCCCCAGCGATCGTTGACGGGTTTGAAATCGTCAAGATCCAGCATGCCAACCGCCATCACCCGTTGATGCCGTTCGGCACGCGCCAAAGCGCGCGGCAAGTACTCTTCGCAAGCCAGTCGGTTGGGCAAGCCCGTCAACCGGTCGGTGCGCGCCAATTGAGCCTCCTGATGCTGCATTGCTTCGATTCTGCTCTTGATGTCGAAATCATCAAGGCTCTGGGACAGTAACCTGACCAAACGGTGACACAAACGAATGGTCGCTTCCTCAAACACGCCCACGCGGTGGGATGTCAAGACCATCACGGCCCACACCGATTGCTGGCGCCAAATCGGCAAAGCAAGCAGGCTGGCCCATCGATTTCTGCGGTAGAGCGCGTGCCACGGCTCCAGCGAAGCATCCGCCAGCACATCGTTCGACAAGACACTGTCTCCTGTGGCCCAGGCCCTGACGATCAAAGGCGAACCCGGCTCAAAGGATGCCTTGGGACGAGCTTCCGCAACCTGATCGGTGCCTTCTCCCGCCATCGCCAATATGGCGAACCTTCCATCCGCATCCGGTTTCCCGATCCAGACCGCGCTGAAGTCGGTCTGTTCTGTCAAACGGCAACATAGATCACTCATCATGCTGACGTCATTACCATTCTCAATCAACGCACCCAGGGACCCAAACAAAGCCTGATACAAGCGCCGCTCTGCTGCTTCACGCTGTTCCATGTCCCGGTGAACCAACACGGTGCCCGCCAATGCCGCACAAAACTCCATGACAAAACGCTGCTCCGGCGAGGGCGCCTCGGACACGAAACCGGTGATGGCAAACGTCCCAATGAAACGGGCACCCTGACGAATGGGATAGGACCAACAGGAGCGCAACCCCCAGGTCTCGGCAAGCCCCCTGAAATCCTCCCAGCGCTCATCCGCCGGTATATCTCCGACCTCCATCGCTTCATTGCGAAAGGCCACATTGCCGCAAGACCCGGCCCGTGGCCCAGGACGCAAATTGGAAAAGGCCTCGATCAAAGCGGACGGGGCATTGGGTGCAGCATAGATGTTCAGCGTTCCTGACGCCCCCAACACCATCAAGGATGCAACTTTGCCCTGGATGAACGTTTCTGCAAAACGGCAAATGGCCTCAGCCAAGGCGTGGTGATCTTTCCCCTCAGCCAATGCATGCAGGATGTAGACCGAAAACCGATTCAGTTCAAGGTCTGGCATCACCATCTCCAGGCTCATACCCGACCCACTGTCCTCAAAGCATAGAATGTCATCCTGCCGTCACCACCCTTTGGTGGAACTGACCCAATGTCCAGAAGGCCATAACCTCTGCTGCGCCAAGTCATCGGAGAGCCATCGATGCGACGATGGGCGGTGGGGAGACACCAGGAGCATGAAATCTGTCATGATGATTTTCTCGAAAAAATGTCGCCATCGCCCCAGAGCAAACCAGCACCATCCGAAAACCGGCCTTTGGTTGCTCTGTCACGACGGTGATACCATACAAGCCGTTAAACTACTCTAAATATGCCCCGACGAGAAGACCCTCATGACGTTTCCAACAAGACGACAATTTCTCTCCTTGCTCGCTGCGCTCAGCACATCGCCCAGCGCTTTCTCCCAGGACTCCACGTCGCCCGGCAACACAACGCACCTGGGGCCC
>JAJYQG010000025.1 GCA_021794775.1 Pseudomonadota bacterium | reverse complement strand
GCCTTCGCCTGTGAGGCGTTTCGTCAGACGCCATTTCATCCGGCCAAAGCTTGTTCGCCAGATCCGCCGCAAGAGCCGAAGCGCTATGCGTCTCATCGGATAAAAGCGCAATCGCCACAGCCTCCTTTTCGGTCATGCCGTGGACCTGATCGTTCGTTTCGTCGTTCAATGAATTCCCTCTCGCTTCGTATTGTTTGATTTTATTGTATCGTATGCGCCTTCGATCGTCAATATGAATCTGCCGGTAGCGGCGTTTTTACGAACAGATGGTCGTCTTCCATCCACCGTGCAACCACCCTGCGCGTCAAAATCGCCGGATCTGCGGCACCTCTTCCCCAACGAATACGGCCCACGCGCCACCACCCGAACTGTTCGAGCCGGTCAAACTCACGATGAACAACGGACAGACGCAAATTGAAGCGCTTTTTTCGCTCTTTCACGATATTTCCTCCTGCTTTCCCGATGTTTCTGACTGGCGACCGGCAATGGCATTACCATCAGGCGATCTTCTTCAAGCCATTGCCGGGCCAAGTATGGGCGCTGGTACTTGCCTCGAAGCTTTGCGTTGAGAACGGTCAGCAGCCCTCTCAAGAGGACGCCACGCGGTAGCGCTGCACTTTCCCTACCCCAACTGACGTGTCTAAGCGTCCATCCGCGTCGGTCATATTCCTTCTGGATGACCGACAAGCGCAAACAGAACCGATCTTTTCGCTCTTTCATGATGTCGCTCCCGAAAATGCCTCATTGAACTTTTGGACGACATTCCTCCCGCGCTGGTATGCGTCCATGTTTTCGCGGAAGAAATCACCAGAAAGCATTTTGGCGTGGAATTCTTCGTCAAACGGGTTGGCCTGCAGTGCCGGTTCGGCGCCCCCGTTGAGGATCTGCAGTCTGGCAAAAGCGCGCCCAAAAGCCGCCTCGAAATCCCTTCGATCTTGTTCGGAAAAAACAAAGCTATCCATGGCGGCTACTCCTTTAACTTTTTGGCGGTCATAAGGGCATACGACGGTAAATCGATCCCGCCGGTCTGGGCTAGTTCGCAAGCCAAAGAACGGCTCTCCCTGATTTCAGCAAAAGCTTGTGAAAAATCCTGTGTTTCCGTTGTATCCGTAATATCTTCTTGCCCGTATCCGGTCATTTTTGGAAAATCACGATTGTCCATGGCCACCACTCCTTTCCGATTGAGAATTCTCGCGCATCACCCGTCCTTTCGGAACGTACAACACGACTTGCGGCTTGCCCACCAGCAGATGTTCACTTTCGCATGCAGAACACCAAACAGATCTCGCTGAGATCATTGGCATGTCCGGGGCCACCCCGACTGGGGCCGATAATGGGTCGCGTATCGGCTCGCGTCTTACCACAACAAACTCAAATCGCCACGGATCACACGTCCCAGGCTGGCTTTCTTCCCGCTTCGGTGATCTGTGACGCGATCATCCTTTTCCCGGTATGTCCGAATCTTGTCGGCCCGTTCGCCACTGCCGACCTTCGCCTTCCTGTCTTGCACCTTGTTCGCCTCCAACAAAGACCGGTAATGGGCCGCTACCCGCGCTTCGAGCATTTGCCTTGCCAGTCGCCGGTTTTGGTGTTGCGACCGGGCTGCAGCCTTGGCCTCGATGCTGGTGGGCATGTGTCGCATGACAACGCAAGAATCCGTGGTGTTCCGGTGCTGCCCGCCTGGGCCGGTATCTCGCGTCGTGAACACTTTTATGTCCTGCTCGCGCAAAACCCAACCAGGCTCGTTCTGCTCGATCTGGAAGGCCGCTACGGTGACGGTTGAGGTATGTACCCGTCCGTTGCGCTCAGTAGGCGGCACACGCTGCCAACGATGGCCTCCGGATTCATTGAGAAGGGGACTGACCAGCGAAGCATCGCCCTCGATCAGAACTTCAAAGGGAGTCCTGCTCCTCGGTTTCCACAGCAAGGCCATGTGTTTCCGCAAAACGGATATAAATTGCAGCCTGGTTCTGCACAAGCAACCGGGCATCCTGGCCCCCCTCGCCGGGGCGGATTTCGAGCAAGACCTTCATGATTTTCTCCTTGTTAAAAAAATGCTGGCCTTCTGTTCCCAGGCGTCCGAAAGCCGGATGGCTTATCTGGCGAGTCCCGCTCCGGGTTGGGCCATTGAAGTTTCGGTAAAAGCCGGGAGGTCTTCGGAAGTCCGTACAAAAGCATTTTCCCCATCCATTCCGACGAAGTAATCCAAGAGTTCGTCCTTCACAAGCAGCACGCCGCCGTCAAATTGCTCCACGTTGGACAATTGGGCTTGCGCCAATGCCACGGTTTTTCGAATTACCTCTTCAGTTTCCACTTTGCCCCCTTTTTTGATCTTGCACGCCAATTCCGGCGCTGTTCAGCAATCGCTTCTCACTCCAAACCGTTTCGCTCGGGCGAACGTCGTTGTATTTATCGATGACTGCAAGGGCCTTTTCAATATCGCCGCAATCATTGATTTTTCGTGGCACCTTTGCAATTTGGTTCACGACCTTCCCTCCGCAACCAACTCTCCCGCAGGTGTGAGTAGCACCTTGCATTTTGCAATATGGTGACGCTTCGACGAGTCATGCGAAAAGTCGCTCCAAACGATCAGCCCCGCATCTTCCAGTTTGTCCAGCATGGACCAGGTTATCTTTTTGTGGTAACGAACGGCTTTCGGGTAGGATGTTGCCGTTCGTTCGATGACACCGCCAGAACGCAGCCAGATCAACCATTCGCACATTGACCTTGTTTCGTCGGCCATTATCTCTATCCTTTCGGCTTGTTACTCGACGCTGGTTTGGCGTAGGCAGCACGGTAAGAAGTACGGAAATCTGAGCCGAGTTGAATGTAGTTGACAACAATCCCTGTCGCGTCGGAAACCTCCTGCAGTAAATCATTCAGCAAGGTTTTCCCGTTCACTTCGGACCAGGACATGATCTCAAGAATGGCTTCCGCCATCTTCGTGATGTCTTTCGGGGTTGCCACTTCCGCGATAGCGTTAAACGGGTTGTGGTGCCACCGAGACCATTCGAGGTTATCTGTTTCGTCAGTCATTGCATTTATCCTCATACTTCGCATGAAGGCTATTAAAGCTCGCCTCAAGGCTATGAAGGGCATCCTTGAGGTCATCCACCTTCTCGCTCAATGCGCCAACCAAATTTGCCACCATATTCAAAAATTCCTCGTTATTTGCCGCAGTGTTCTGCATCACGCGCAACTCCGATCTTTCAAAACAATACTTCGACTCCGTAACGGGTGCCCTTGCCGAATCTTCCATGATGCCATCCGGTTAATATGCGTTCATTATATCGTAGGTGCATACGATTGTCAACGCACTAAAAAACATCAGGACGATCCACAAACCGTTTTTGCTCGACCAAGGCGTTCACTTCGTTCGCTTCCCTGAAGAAATCCTCGGAAGTGCTGTTTGTTGCCGCGCACCCAGGCCCGGCCTGAAATCTGATTCCGACCAGTCCGCTTCGGATCTCGTTTTAGTGCCATGCAAGAAATTTTTGCTTGTTCAGACATTGGCTTCTCCTGTGTTTTTGCGGGGTCAAAGACGCCTCTCAACTTCGCGCCACCTTGCTTCGGTCGTGGTATCAGTGTCTTCTGGTATCTTGCAGGTCAGTTGCACCCACATTGCGCGAAGATGAGCGACAATCATTCGGTTGAATCGGGGTTTGGTGCGTTTGCCGCGTTGGCCGGCGTGGGTATGGTTTTTCATGAAACCTCCTGTTTGGTTGGTCCTGTCCGGGTTGAACGGACGACCTGCCGGTTATCGACCGGCTGCTCTACCACTGAGCTAAGGACCATCTGGCTGATGGTTGAATGATCAATTCTTCTTTCCGGCCATGCCCGAAAACGCGCCCCAAACATCCCGCTCCTGACCGTCTTTAGGCGATTGTTGCGGAGAACTGTTTTCAGTGAACCCATAAAGGTGCTGGCAAGGATACGACTCGTCCACCCCGACGCTTTTTCGTGCGAAGAACACGATCTTTCCTTCCGGTGAACGGCAAAACCTTTCGGAATTTTCCATGAGCGATCTCCTGTGGTTGGCCAACCTTGACGACTTCAAAATAATGGCGTCCAGCCAGGGACTTGAACCCCGAACCTGCGGTTTTGGAGACCGCTGCTCTGCCAATTGAGCTAACCGGACATTGAAAATGGTTGCGGGAGACGGACTCGATGCCCGTGGGCACGCAGAGCGCCAGCCAGCCCCGGCTTATGTGGCCGGTGTGTTGCCTTTCGGATTTTCTCTACACTATCCCGCAAAAAACATTTGGCTCCACGGGCAGGGATCGATGCCCTTGTGGCACGCAAAGCGCCCTGCGACAATTCGCTTAACAGGCGAGTGTTCTACCGCTGAACTACCGTGGAATAGCATCTTTTCTATTGCTCCTGTTTGCGCGGCTGAACGCCATGCTGCTCCATGCAGGCAACACCAACAGCCACGACTTTTCTGATTTCTTCGAGAGCGCCCGCATCCCCGCGTGAACCCGTCCATTCCATTTCTGCTTTAAGCAGAAGCGATCTCATGATGGTTAGCCAACCGCCGACCTCATGCGGATGATCTTCAATGGCTCCCCATTTTTGGTCCTGAAAATCGCGCTCGTCATCGATGGCATCAAAGACGCTTTCCCTGTTTGTTTTCGGCATACCAAACTCTCCTGTGTTGAGTAAATCCTGGTGGGGCCTCGGGGAATCGAACCCACGGACCTATCGATTATGAGTCGAACGCTCTACCCAACTGAGCTAAAGCCCCCTGTACGTCACTCGGCGACCGACGCAGTGAGCTTTGCGTGCCCAACTGCATCGGCAAAAACAGTTTCAATACTAACCAGTGCGCTGTTGAAGCGGTAAGACGATCCTTCCACCCAACACCGGGGCTTCGATTCGTCCATTTCCCGAACGACCAGAAGAAACCGATCAACTGGTACGTTTTTAACCAACGCGACCCCATCTTTCACCAAAGTTTCAACCAGTTTCATGCCGCCTCCATATCCACACTATCCGAACCATCAATCAGTCCAGATTGCTCCAGCCTGCGCTCCTGAATCGTCGTCCTGCCAAATTCCTTGCGCGGATTCGCGCAAAATATACATTTGCAACCCTTGGGCGTCGTTGCCGCCTTTCCTACCTGTCTGGGATCGTGTTTACGATGTTCCGGCAGTCTGAGGCTTGCCGGCGCTTCAATCGCGCTACATGGCTTCTACGAATGGCTATGTGCATATTGATGATCCTTCCCTTTGCTGGCCAAATTCATGAAAACTGGCGCACCCAGGGGGTCTCGATCCCCCGACCTACCGCTCGACAGGCGGTTGCTCTCCCAACTGAGCTATGGGTGCGTTCTGTTAAAACTGGTCTCTCAGGCAGGATTTGAACCTGCGTTATTCCTGATCCCAAATCAGGTGCCATTGGCCAGACTAGGCGACTGAGAGAAAAACTGGTGCCCGGTGAAGGGCTCGAACCTTCAGTATGCGGTTCCTAAGACCGCCGCGTATGCCAATTCCGCCAACCGGGCAATACTGGTGCTGACTGTAGGCATCGAACCCACGACATCCTGATTACAGGTCAGGCGCTCTACCATCTGAGCTAAGTCAGCGAAAAACTTCAAATCTTTGGTTTTGGAAACCGCGCTTCCATACAACTGTCACTCCAATCGTCTGTAATTGCTCGCTCAAGACAGAAAATCCCATCAAGCATTACGCCAACCTTTGTCCGTGAAAAAACAAAAATGTCGGCCTCGTCGATTTCGTCAAGCGCTACAGAACGCATCTTCTTTTCAGTCTCGGCAAGAATCTTCTTGAATTTGCCTTCTGCATCCGCCACAGACTTGCCCCAAACAAGATAAAGAGTTTCCTCGTGGTCATCAATGAACCGCCCGCTCACCGCCCATAATTCCAAGTTTTCGCTCATAGCTTTTTCCTTTTCAAGCTCGCGGTTTTGGCGCCGAGTTAATGGATGTTGTTGGCCGCGCAACCGATCTGATCAGATAATCTTCTTGCAGATCATAAGGCTTTGCCGTCACAAACCAGCCGATCAACTCCGATGTCTGCTTGATGCTTTCATCCAGATTCTGTGCAGCATGCCCCGCAGCCACGACTTCCATAACAACTTCTTCGCCGGTGTCGTCGTCTTTGAAAACGAGTTCAAAACAACTCCAGACATGACGCTTTCCATCTTGAATCTCAGGCCAATCGCCGGGCTTCATTTCTAATACGCCGTGAATTACGCCAATCTCCCCCGGAATGCTTGCGCGAAAAAGATGCGTATTGCTCGCGAATTCTGCTGAAACGTCATAATCAAGGCAACCATTGATGCCAATGCCGTTTTTGTTGGCGTTGCGAAACGGCTTGAATTCTTCCGCCCATTCTTCCATCGTCATAGAAACCATAACCTCATCCTCAACCATCGGCGCAGCAGGCACGAAACCACATGGATTCTGATCTTTCGTCATTGCTTTTCCCTTTCAAAAATGCCGCTTTTCGACTGGTTGAGCCAACACCGTCAAGGCCGAGAAGCCTATCCAGAACTCAATCTGGCCCCGATGGGTAGCCGGGGAGTCATGGCATCAACCGGACTTTCGGCTGTGTTGTTCCACAACAGGTTCCTTTTCTGTTTTTCCAGCGTGTGCCTGGTGCCGACTCAATACTATTGCAACCGAATGTGAGCGCAAGCGTTCTCAGATTCAGGCGCTTTTTTCGGCTTGAAAAGCGAAAGCACGAAAATCTCGTTCGGTTCATCGCGCCGAAAAATCTCAAGCCATTCTTTCGCCGTCGCTTGTTTGCAGACCCGCACAGGTGACCAAAACCCTGTGATTTTGTTGAAGCGCCATAGGGTAATTTCCTTCCAAAAGTCGGGCTTGTTTGGTTTATTGTCAAGAATCATGTTCAATCCCCTTCGGAACCGGTTTGCCCTTTAAGCAAATCCATTACCTGCTTCAACACCTGTTCGCTGATCTCGTCCAGGCGATGACTATCGACAAAATCCCGAACGGATCTTCGCAATTTAATAACGCGATTTGCGGCTCGAACCTCTTCGATTTCTTTACCCGAAGAGGGTAGGGGGAACGCCATTCCGCCCCACTGCCCACCGATCAAATAACCATTAGAAATGCGGTATCTGTTCTCTGTACCGTCTTCACGAACAACGATTTGTGTTTTCGTCTTTTTTACAAACTCAACTTTGCTGACGAACCGACGATTAACCCAGCCTCTATCACGTTGAACGCTCAACCAAGTGTCGCCTTCTTTTACTTCCGAAACGAATTTCTCAAATTCATTTTCTTTCATTACCTTCTCCCCAATGAACACGATCTTGAAACCATGTGATCATTATATCGTAGGCGCATGCGATTGTCAATACTATCGGACGCCGACCCCAGGCAGCATCGTCTTCCAAAGATTTCGGCAGACCGTAGGGGATTCGAACCCACTCTGGCCGCCTTGAAAGGGCGGTGATCTCACCAGAAATCGAACGGTCCAAAAGCGTTTTGCATCAATTCTGGCGGAAGGCGGGCGGAATCGAACCCCTGGCCCATTCAGGCTCGCCCTGCTTTCAAGGCAGGCGCTGCATCCCCGGCAGCATCGTCTTCCAAAAATGGTGGAGAATGTCGGAATCGAACCGACCTGGCTATCTGCTTGCAAAGCAAATCCGGGTGCCCAAGCCCATTCCCCAAATCTGGACGCCAGAGCCGGAGTCAAACCGGCGTTGAACGGTTTTGCAGACCGTCGCATCGTCACTCTGCCATCTGGCGAAATCTATTCCGAAAAGTATTGGATTGTCGCCTTGCTCCGATTCGAGCGGAGAGCCAGAGCGCCATGTCGTGTTTGCTACCAAACACCGAAGGAGTCGAACCTTGTGCCGCAAGTTGTTGCTTGCCAGTACCAGGTACAGGAGGCAATTAGCCCGTGTACCCCAAAGCGACAATCCAATCTGTTTTGCAAAAACTCTTGCATCAAAACTTCCCGCTTACGAATACGGGGTTGAAATAACGATCCAACCGCACTTTCTTGGTTTCCGTCCGCTTGACAGTTCTTTCTAGGGGTACGGACCTCCCTATGTTCACGGCCTTTGTTTTCGATAGTCTCCCGTCTACTCACAATGAACTGCCATACCTTCCCGGCGTATTTACGGGGCATCCGGTTTTAGGCCGGACTTTTGCGCTTCCCACGTCTTGTCGCAAAACCTAAAGCTGGAGCAGGACAACAGATTCGCTCCACGCAAAACCTAATCCCGCTTACAAGGGTGCGGGGACGGCATATCG
>JAJYQG010000190.1 GCA_021794775.1 Pseudomonadota bacterium | reverse complement strand
AAGTAGTCAAATCGAAGGGTCGCACCATCAGTTTATCGCCAACCAGGCCATCTCCAGTTCCCGAGTCTCCATGACAAGGGACACAGTAAATCTTGAACATTTCCCGGCCAAACGCCACCGATTTTTCCGTTGGCGGGTTGGGATTGGGTATGTTCATGGCCGCATCGCCATCATGGATATAGGGTGTCGTCGGAGTTCCTGCCATGGGAACCGAACGTTCGGGGAAAGACCTGACTGAATCAGGCCCCTCCTGGGGTTTGACACTGATCTGGTTCGCCATATCTTTGCTCCATGGCCAAGCCAGTGCCAGAGATGGCATTAAAGCCAGCACAGCCAACCAACGTACTCTTGCTTTCATCGTGTGTGGTCTCCCTTGATTTCGGTCGGATTGTGGCGCCCCAGAATCTCATCAATTTGCGGGATATTTTCGGGTTTTGCCTTGACCAAAATGCCAATCTTATCTTCCGAAACACTGGCGTTGTACAACGGACTGCGATTGCCCGGAAGCTTCATGGCGATGAACGTGGAGATCACCGTCATCAACACACCGGAGAGAATGAACAGTTCGTAAGTGAGAACCATATCGGGTGGGAATGGAACGATCGGCCTACCGCCCCGCGATTGGTAAATAAACGAGGCTTGTGCCGAAGCAATCAGCACCAAACCTGTTGTTGGGCCAAACAATACCCCCAGCAAAGTAAAGAGCTGGATGTAGACCGGACGATGGTTGAGCAATTCGGAAAGTTCCGGGTGGTCAATCGGAGACTTGATGATCACGTCGTCCATCTTGAAACCTGGAACCCCACAGTTGCGCAACTCTTTCAGTGCTCCTGCCGCCTCATCTGGATCGGCGTAAAGGGCTAACGTTACGGCTTGCTTGCTCATGCTTGTCCTCCTTCGGGCAACCCGGCTTCATGAGCGTGCTCGCTCACAGGCTGCGCCAGTTTTCCTTCCAGATTCTGTTCATGAACCATTTCCTTCACTTCATACATGGATACACTGGGGAAAATTTTGCAATACAGCATGAACAGCATGGTAAACCATCCAAAACTGCCCGCCACCATACCCCACTGAACCCAACTTGGCCACCAATGGGATGTCCATGTCCATGGGTAATGAGACTTGGCAAAGGTTGGTGTGATGATTTGAAAACGCTCCAGCCACATGCCAAGGTTGAGGATCAGAGAAATGATCAGCAGAACCGTGTAGTTGTGTCGCACATAGCGGATAAGAAGCGTAAAGGGCATCACCATGGCACAGAAAATCATGCCCCAGAATTGCAGGGCATAATCACCCGTGGCACGATAGACCAGATCAGCTTTGGCCACCTCATCGCTACCATACCAGGTGGTTGCGTACTCAATAAGATCCAAATATGTCCATACCATGGCAATGGCAAAAGTCATTTTGATCAGCTTATTCAAGATAGGCTGGGTCATGTACGCCTCAAACCGGAAGACGTAGCGCAGCACGATGAACAGCGTAATGATCCCTGAACATCCGGAATACAAGGCCCCCAGCACAAAGTAAGGAGGAAACGATGTGACGTGCCAGCCGGGGTTCTGCGATACGGCAAAGTCCGTCGACACAATGGAGTGGACAGAGACGGCAAGAGGCATCAAAAAGCATGCCATGGTCATGTAGGCCACTTTGAAATTTCCCCACTGACGGTCGGTTCCTTGCCAACCCAGCGACAGAAATTTATAGAGGGCCCGACGGGCTCCGCGGGCATTGTCACGGCAGATGGCAAGGTCAGGAATCATCCCCATGTACAGAAACAGCAGCGAAGAGGTCAAATAAGTTCCGATCGCCGTTGCATCCCACACCAAAGGTGATGTGAAATTGGGCCATACCCAGCGCTCATTGGGGTAAGCAACCACATAATAAAACTGCCATACCCGCCCAAGGTGGACCATGACGAACAAGGCCGCGGTCAGCAAGGTAAAGGTCGTCATCGCCTCAGAGTAGCGATAGATCGGCTTTCGCCAGTCGGCATGGATGATATGCAGCAAGGCTGACAACAAGGTGCCCGAGTGTCCCATCCCGATCCAGAAGATGAAGGTGGCGATGTACAGCCCCCAGACTTGAGGGTTGTTCAGGTCGGCCACACCCATCCCATTCTGATATTGATAGACCTCGCAGTAGACCCCAAAGGAAAACAAGGCCAGGGCCGAGAAAAATATGATCCAGAATGCTGGGCGAGGTTTTTCCAGACTGCGCAATACATCTTTATTGATCTGCGCCCAACTGACGTCGGGCCCAAGGTCCTTGGCCTTGGGAACAAATTTTCTTTCTATCTGTACATCCAGTTGTGGATGGCTGTGCACGCTATGACTCATGTTATTTTCCCTGAATGGTTTAGATCGCACCGTGCTTCATGAAAAGAAGGTCAGGCCGCAAAATTGCGCAACCTTTCCAGGTAGACGATGGACGGGTACGTATTCAGTTCCTCAAGCACGCGGTATCCCCGTATGCCCTCCTCCGTCTTGTCTTGTACGTTTTTGGCCAAATCCACCTGCTGTTTCTTCCACATGCGCGCCACTTTCGATTTCTTGTCGGCCAAGTTGCCAAATGTGATCGCCGATGTGGGACAAGCTTGAGCGCAGGCTGTGAGCACTTCACCATCGGCCAAGATGCGGCCATCGGTTTTGGCCTTATCCATGCCCGCACGCAAGCGTTGCATGCAGAACGTGCATTTCTCCATAACCCCTTTGCTGCGTACCGTCACGTCAGGATTCAATTGCAATTCCAAAGGATTGGGCCAGGCGCGTTCGGGATAATTCCACCAGTTGAAGTAACGAACCTTGTAAGGACAATTGGCAGAACAGTAACGGGATCCCACGCAACGATTGTAAACCTGAGTATTCAATCCATCGGCCGAGTGGTGTGTGGCCCCTACGGGACATACCGGTTCGCATGGTGCGGCTTCACATTGCTGGCATAACATGGGCAGATACTGGGCACCACGCTCGGGGAAATCGGTCTTCATCTCCTCGCCTTCACCCCAATAACGCTCGATCCGTATCCAGTGCATGGCCTGGCCTTTGCCGAAACGCTCTTTTCCCACCACCGCCAGATTATTTTCGGCATAGCAGGCAACCGTACAGGCATTGCAACCAATGCAGGTATCCAGATCGATGACCATCGCCCATTTGTAAGGCGCATCTTTATATTGGTCCTCGTACGGACGACGCGTACGAAACATTTGCCAATTTTGAATCAGATTGCTCAATGACATGTCAAATCTCCTGGGACAGTCTGGCTTGGTCAGCGGAAAGCGTGGCCACCAATTTTTGTCCATGCTGAACGTTGGTGGGACCTTCGTCCTTGACGACCATCTGGTTATCACCGGTTTTGCGAATGGCCACACGGGTTGCATGCAGAGCCAGCTCTCCCGTATGCGCATCAAACACGGCATCCATTATCTTGTAGGGATTGGCCCCAACGCCGGTAGCGTAACGCCCCATCTGGGTGTGCCCCTGCCCGAGCGGCATCGACACGGTATCGGGCTGTATTCCCGGGAAGAGATAAGCCTTGGCTTGAATCGAGCCCGTTGCCGACTGAAGAACCAGCACATCCCCTTCTTTGATTTGCATTTCTGCCGCCGTCTTGGGATGGATCTCGACCCAACTGTCCCAAACAATGGTGGTCATGGTTTCAGGAGACTCTTGCAGCCAAGGCAAATGTGCATGACGTCCATCGCGCATATCGGGACGAATCGATGGGATGAAATAAAACGGATAATCGGTGGACAACTCACGGGGATTGGGTACTTCCAGCGCGCCGAGTTTGGCCTCGAGTGCGGTCGTTTTCCCTTGCCATTTGATGACGCCCTTCATCAGGGCCGTTTCCCAGAAACGATCGTCGGATTCTTCCGACTGGAAAACCGGCTTGGCCTTGACCACTGCCGCTTTCAAATAGCTGTAGTAATCGGGGAAAGCAGCATAGTCGGCTTTGCGTTTTCTAAGGACATCAAGCAAAATATCGCCAAAACCGCGCGTATCCGGATACAGTTTTTCCATCAACGGCTGCTGAATCAGAACCTCAACCCCTTCGGGCTGGTAATCCGCCACATGGGTGCCAAAATCTTCCATGGCCGAGAGCAAGGGCAGAACCAGATCACATTGGCCGGCCGTCTCGTCCAGATGGGTCACCATCGCAACTTTGAAAGGAACCTTTTTCATCGCCTCAGAGAAGGCCAACTGACTCGGCGATGTAAAGACTGGATTGGTTCCGGTAATCAGCAGAGCCTGACATTGGCCTGACTGCATCTTTTGGGTCAACTCAGCCAGGGCACGGTAGGTGCCGGGTGTCGGCGTCATTTGCGGGAAAGGATGTTCTGCCTGACCCTGCAGCGTTTTGCCGCGATTGCCAAGAATGATGTTGAGCAACTGCACCGCCGCCATGTTGCTGAATCCGTACGCATGACCATAGACTGCCGGTCCAGCCACCACCAGAGACGGGGAATTGTTCCACAATTGTGCGGCAATCAGTCGCACCGAATCGGCGCCAATGCCGGTAATGTCACTGACGGTTTCGCGATCGTAATTCTTGACCAGATCCAGCACTTCTTGCGGAACAGATCCCGAGAACTCAGGATGTTGCAACAAGTCGTGAGCAATCCCAAGAGCCAGAATCCCTTCTGTACCAGGCTTTATCGGGTACCAACGATCCGCATTACCGCCCGTCAAGGTCATCCGCGGCTCAATCTGAATCAGGGTGCCACGAGGTGCTTTACGAAACTTGGCAAATTCTCTTGCCATGTATACAGGGGATACGCCGTTACCAAGGAAATCGCTTCCGAACGACAGAATCAATCGAGACTTGGACAAGTCCCACAAAGGCTGTTCTGTTCCAAGCACAGCCTTGGTCGCCGCACGTCCTGTAGCATCGGAGAGAGCGTCGTAGCAAACATGTTGTTTCGAACCATAGCTGTCGAGAAAGTTTTCCAGCAATACACGCTGGTGTCCACTCATGCCACCGCTCAGGAAAGCAATCTGATCGCCTTGCAAGGAGCTCTTGGCACCCAATCGCTCATCCAGTATTTGACTTGCCCTATCCCAAGATATGGGAACCAGGCCCCCATCCATGTTCAACATCGGGGTATGCAGACGGTCTGGATTGTAGTGGGCCTGCACTGCCGCCTGACCCAAGCCACAAATCTTGCCTCCACTGATGCCCGACTCGGGGTTGCCTTCCAATTTCAGGACACGGCCTTCGCGCACTTTTCCCATGATGCCGCAACCCGACCCACATTGGGTGCAGGTCGAAGCATAAAACACGCCGATGCCTGGAACCACAAAATCTTGTGGATGGACATACGACATCACCTCTTCCACCCCAGATTCGATGGCTGTATTGCCACATCCCGCCAATGTCGCCGCAGCACCGCTGATGCCTAGCACCCGCAGAAAATCGCGACGGTCCATAGTATGCTTGATCATAATACGTAGTATCTCCTGTCCGCAGTCGCGATTATTATTTATGGCACAACCAGCAGTCGTTGGGTCCATGGCTGGTGACGCTGCTTCCAACCTTTTCCAGATGATCTTTTTCGTGACAGCTGACACACCATCCCATCGAAAGCGCTTTGACGCGACGCGCCGTCGTCATGGAGGCGATGTCGCCATGGCAGTAGCCGCAAACTTCTCGTACCGGGCGTTTTTCCTGGAAATAGAAACGTTGGATATGGCGCTCATGGTTGAATCGCACAAAGTCGGGAAGATCGTGAACCTTTTTCCATGGAACAGGCTGTTTGTTATCCCAATACTCGAAAAGCTTCTTGATGCGAGGCTTATCCCGTACCTGAGGCAGCAAATTATGACACCCCATACATTTATCGAGGCGAGGGATGCCAGAGACATTGCTGCGTCGAGCATAAGTATGACAATACATGCAGTTGATTTTCATATCACCGGCATGACGGTTGTGGGGAAACTCGATGGGCTGCTCAACAACAGGACCCAGTGCGTTATAACCATCGCTGGTCTGGGATCCGATGGGACCTCCTTGAACAAAGGGCTCGGCCCACACGGTAGTTGCTCCCATCCAGAGCATCAGAAACCACAGTAACAGTGTTTTTGCGTAACTCATTCAAAATTCCTGCCGAAAAATACCCCCGCGACCCCGGCGACGTGACGGCGGCCTTGACGGTGACCCACCGAATTTTAGACGGACAAAAATAGCACCGACATCAGAGCGTCAAGCCTCTATGGCTTCAAGCCCGTTTCAGTGCAACATGTCATCCTGATTTCGGAGAAGAAACGAAAAGGTGCCGATGGCACCTTTTCGAGTACAGCCTGATTTTGAGTTATTAGGGCTTTTTGACGAAGCCGTTGCAATAACAGGTTGGGCAAATTTCGTCGTCCCCGGGGTACAGCTTACACCCGTGAACTGCACCTGCATCGGTTGGCTTGTCTTTGTTGGGGATGAAATTCATGCAGCGATTGCACTGCTTTTCCCCGTTGGGGTGATTCTGGAAATGCAGAGCGGTACGCACAGCGGTGTTCTGCTTGGCGAAAGCCGTACCGGTAAAGCCAGCCATCGGAGCTGCCACGATAGCGATAGAGCCCATCTTGAGCAACTGACGACGCGATTGTTTGACTGATTCCATGTTGTAACCCCTCCAGATCTCTAATGTTTACGTTGTATACAGCGAAACACTTTATATAGTGTGTATTGATTTACTGCGGAAGCAGGTGATCCAAAAAACGCATCCCGCCAACCACGAAACGAGCATATCCCCCATTTTGACGCATGTCAAGCACTCACCACGTTCGCGAGCGCTTCCCTCTTTCAAAGGCTTTTCTTTCACCATTTGACAGGCTTAGAGCCATGCATGAGAATTCGCAAAATACAGTTGCGAAGCCTAACGTTCCCTGCTATAGTCCGCCACGGAGCGTTGTTGAGCGCACTGGTTTTTTTGTGCATTTTGTAGCAGCTTGGGAACCTTTAAACCGTGGCAGGCAGAACAGTAACGTCATAAAATGAGTCACACGGTAAAAAAGCCGTATTTGAAAAAATCATACTGGAGGGGGGTAAATGCTTAAGTCATTCACGAAGATTACGTCCGGACTGGCTCTTGCCGCGACCTTGGCAAGCACGGCCGCATGGGCTGAAGAACCAGGGGTCATGAACGGCGACCCCGTCAATGGCAAAAAGATTTTCACCGAAGGCAAGGGAGCTGCTCCTGCTTGCATGACTTGTCACGGTGCGACAGGTTGGGGAACAGAGGCCATGGGTGCTCCTCGGCTCAATGGCATTGGCTTCCCTTATATTGTCAAACAGCTGACGGACTTGGCTGAAGGCCGTCGTACACCTTCCGGTCCCGGTGCCGTTATGCCTCTTTTTGCACAGCAACTGAGCCCTCAAGACCGTCGCGATGTGGCCACCTACGTCAACTCCGAAGAATTCATCTCTCAGCCTGCCGAGCTTTCCGATATGAGCGCCATCAAGGCAGCTGGAGATCCTCCCGTTGGCGTGCGCTACAAGGGCGAAGTGTTGGTCAAATACGGCAGCGCCGCTGCTGCATGCCAGTCCTGCCATGGATTCAATGGACGTGGCGCAGCGCCTGTTTTCCCCGTCATTGGACAGCAAAAATACACTTATCTGGTGAATCAGTTGCACAACTGGCGTGATGGCAGTCGTGCCAATGATCCTTACGGCATGATGCGTGCCATCGCTCAGAAATTGTCGGATCAAGACATTCTGGATGCTGCCACCTATCTGGCCACCGCCCCACGTACCACAGAGGGCGACGGCTACGTTCCCGTCACCAACCGGTAATTCTGCCGCACCTGACAGATTCCGATTGGTTGGGCGAAAACCCGCGCGCTATCGTGTGCGGGTTTTCTATTTTTTAACCACGAGGAATGTGCACGACTATGAAGTTCAACAATCTCAGGACCGGTGAAAAGATTCTTTTTGGTATTTTTGCTTTGATGCTGGTTTTTGCCGGTATCAGTTTTGTGATGATGGAAATCTATCGTTCGAGACTGAACCACCCCATGTATGAAATCACCACTCAGTTCGATTTCACCCCCGAAGGCAAGGTCGGCTCTGAACTGTTTCGCACCAAGGGTTGCACCGACTGTCACCGTGCTGTCAGGAACGGCACCAACCATGGCGTCGTGCTCGACGGTATTGGTTCGCGCCGGACGCTGGATTATCTCATCAGCTTTCTCAGATAAGTATATGCCAATGCTTGAAAATTAGCTGTATGAGTTGTCTGATTTAGTTTCTGACTGGGTAGCTCCGCTAAAGCGATCCTTAGCGTGCGTCACTAGCATG
>JAJYQG010000053.1 GCA_021794775.1 Pseudomonadota bacterium | reverse complement strand
GGCCTCCTCGAGGGTTTCGGCAACATGGATCCGGCCCTCGTCGTCGTACCATGCGGGGATGCGGTGCCCCCACCAGAGCTGGCGCGAGATGCACCAATGTTGCAAATTGCCGAGCCAATGCTCGTAGGTATGCACCCAGTTGGCCGGGACGAAGCTTACCTTCCCCTCATGGACCACCTGCAGGGCTTCCCGGCCCATCTGTTCGGTGTTCAGAAACCATTGATCGGACAGCATCGGTTCGATCACCACCCCGCTGCGATCGCCACGGGGGATCATCAGGGTATGGGGCTTGATCTCGGCCATGAGTCCGGCTGCGCTCAGATCGTCCAGGATGCGCTGGCGTGCGGCAAAACGTTCGAGGCCACGGTAGGTCTCGGGTACCGTGTCGTTGAGATGGGCATTGGGTGTAAAAATGTTGCGCGGGGTGAGCCCATGTCGCAAACCCGTCTGGTAGTCATTGAAATCATGGGCCGGGGTGATCTTGACGCAGCCCGAACCAAAGGTTGGGTCGACGCTGGCATCCGCAATCACCGGAATGAAGCGACCGGTGAGGGGCAGTTCCAGCTCCTGGCCAATCAGCTCGCGGTAGCGTGCATCCTCGGGATGAACGGCAACGGCGACGTCGCCCAGCAGGGTTTCCGGACGCGTGGTGGCGACGATGAGGTGCCCTTGACCATCCCGCCGGGGATAGCGGATATGCCACAGATGGCCCTGTTCTTCGTGGGACTCCACTTCGAGATCCGAAACGGCGGTTTGCAGCTGAGGATCCCAGTTGACCAGACGCTGGCCACGGTAGATCAGCCCCTCGCGGTACAGTTGGACGAACACGCGGGTGACCGCCTGACTCAGGTCGGGATCGAGGGTGAAGCGTTCACGGCTCCAGTCGCAAGAACTGCCCATGCGCCGCATCTGGTGGGTGATGGTCGACCCCGAACGTTCCTTCCACTGCCAGACCCGCTCCAGAAAACCGTCTCGGCCCAGTGTGCGACGATCTTCGCCCTGGCCCTGCAGTTGGCGTTCCACCAGAATCTGGGTGGCGATGCCGGCATGATCGGTGCCCGGTTGCCACAGCACATTCTCTCCTTGCATGCGGTGGTAGCGGGTTAGGGCGTCCATCAGCGTATGTTGGAAGGCATGGCCCATGTGCAGGGTGCCGGTGACGTTGGGCGGCGGCAGCAGGATGCAGTAGGGAGCTACTTCGGGGTTCATGCTGGGCTTGAAGTCGCCGCGCGCTTCCCATAGGGGGTACCACTGGGCTTCGATGGCGGCGGGGTCAAAACTTTTGGCGAGACTCATGGGTTCTGGGTCCGGAACGTGGAGAGGTTATGGGTCGTGATCGGAAAACCGCGCTGCTGGTAAAAACGGTAGCGATCCCGTGCGGGCAGAACGTCGTGGTCGGCTAGGCCGACGACTTCGGCCAGGCGTTCAAAACGGGCAAAATAGACGGGGTGGTCGCTGCGCAGATTGATCAGCAGGCGGTGGCTGCGGGGCTCCTGTTCGCGCGCATCGATGACGATGGGGGTTTCATGGGCCAAGTCATGATCGGAGAGGCAATGGGGCACGAACTCGGCCTGAGGGTGGGTCCACAGCAGACGATCGAGGGCCGCTGCCATGTCATCATCCGCCACCCGCAACCACACCGGCATGCCCTGGGCCCAGGCTTTGCAGGTGAGTCGCAGCGCCACCGGGATCTTGTCGGCGACGTGGGTATAGAAATCGATGCGGGTCACCCTTTCGATCCGGCACGATCCATCAGGAAACGGCACAGCAGGCGTACGGGACGGCCAGTGGCGCCTTTTTCCTTGCCGCTTTTCCAGGCGACACCGGCGATGTCCAGATGGGCCCAGCGGTAGCGTTTGGTGAAGCGCGACAGAAAACTGGCGGCGGTGATGGTACCGCCTGGGCGCCCGGCGATGTTGGCCATATCGGCAAAGTTGCTTTTCAGTCCCTCCTGATAGTCTTCCCATAGGGGCAAGGGCCAGGCGCGGTCTCCGCTGACATCCCCGGCGGCCTGCAATTCGGCGCGCAAGCCATCGTCGTTGGCCATCAACCCGGCCGCTTCGTGGCCCAGTGCGATGACGCAGGCGCCCGTGAGGGTGGCGACATCCACCACGAGGGTTGGGTCGAAGCGCTCGGCATAGGTCAGGGCATCGCAGAGGATCAGACGCCCTTCGGCATCGGTGTTGAGAATTTCGATGGTCTGACCGGACAGGCTGCGGACCACATCGCCCGGACGGGTGGCCCCTCCGCCCGGCATGTTCTCACAGGTGGGAATGAGGGCCACCACGTTGAGCGGCAGCTTCATTTCGGCCACGGCGCGCATGGTCCCCAACACACTGGCCGCGCCGCACATGTCGAATTTCATTTCGTCCATCTCGGGCGCCGGTTTGAGCGAAATGCCGCCGGTGTCGAAGGTGATGCCCTTGCCGACCAGCACCAGAGGACGGGCCTTGGATTTGCCACCGGCATATTCCATGATGATGAATTGAGGGGGGCGGTGGCTGCCAGCAGCTACCGCCAGCAGGGCGCCCATGCCCAGCTTCTCCATGGCATCGCGGTCCAGTACCTTGACTTTGCAATCCCAGGTTTTGCCCAGCGATTGGGCTGTTTCGGCCAGATGTTGGGGGGTGCAGCGGTTGGGGGGCAGATTGCCCAGGTCCCGCGTCAAATCGGTTCCGTTGGCGATGGCTTGGGCGCGTTCGACCAGAGGCTCGGCGATTTTGGTGGACAGTCCGACGGGGGGAACCAGGATGGTGCTCTTCCAGGAAGGCAGCGGTGCCGGATCGATGGTTTCCTTGGGGATGCGGTAGCGTGTTTCACGCAGGGTCAGGACGATTTGCTCCAGTACCCAGGCCCCATCGCGGCCGGGAACCTCCAGTTCGCCAAGGGCGCAGGTGATCTCCTTGACGGGCAGGTTGTCCAATGTTTGCGTCATGGCGCGTACCATGGCGCGGAAACGGTTGTCGTTCAGGGGGTCGGCGCCCGTTTCCACCAGCAGAATTCGTTTGGCCTCGATGCCTTCAAGGCCGGGAATGAGCAGCAGTTTGCCATTTTCCTTGCCGAGATCACCTTGTTTCAGCAGGCGTTGCAGCGTGCCGGAGCTGGATTGTTCGACGACCAGCGCGGCCGGCGTGAGACAGCGGCCCTGGGTGATGGGAATCACCAGGCAATCGGATTTGGTATGGGCGGGACGGATGACCTTCAGGGAAAATTCCACGAGCGACTCCACGAAACGACGAAGAATGTCGCATTATAACTGGAGTTTCTGCTACACTCGCGGCATGGCGAAAACGTGGCGCATCGGGGTGACGTGGTTATGCGGGATCATGCTGGTGTTGGGCCAGTTCCTGATGTCGGCTCATGCGTGCGAAAAGGATCACGCCAAGGTGATGTCGCCGATGTCGGGTATGATCGCTGGCAGTATGGTGTCGTGTCAGGACGAGGTGTCCACCGGTCACAATCCTTCCCCGCTGTGCCTGGCCCACTGCAAGCAGGATCCTCAGCATGTACCGTCTGCTTTTCCTGCGGGTCCTTCCGCTCCCCAACTGGTTGCCCTGTTTGAATGGCCGAAACCCCGTGGCATCGGAAGCTTGACCTCTTCGGCGTCGCGTCATCCGGTTTTACGAACGCCCCATCCCTTTCTTTCCCCCCCTCTGAGACTGACCTTCCGGGTTTTCCGGATTTGATCTCTGCTTCGTGATGCGTTGACTGAGCCATCGGCATGGACATGCCCGGTGGATTCGAGGTTGATGGTGCGGGAGCGATCATGACTTTCAGAGGATATGTTGCATGGCGGATGGCGTGGCTGGGCATCGTTTTGTTGCCCATGTCCAGCTATGCGTTGACTTGGCAGGAAGCGTTGCGTCAGTCGGAGCGTCACGCTCCGGAGCTTGAGGAACAGGAACATGCTCTGGCGGCAGCCAAATCTGACCGCGTGTCAGCGGGCGAGCTGCCGGACCCCCAGTTGGTGACCGGGGTTGATAATTTGCCCGTTCAGGGAAGTGAGGCATGGAATCCCAACCGCGATTTCATGACGATGCAGCGGATAGGCATCGCTCAGTCCGTCACCAATGGGGATAAGCGCGCTGCAGCGCGCCAGATGGCCGATGCCAATATTGAGCGAACCCGGCGTGAAGGTTCCATGGTTCGTTTTTCGGTGCGTCGTGACACGTTGATAGCCTGGCTCAAACTTTATTTTGTCAACCAGAGAAAATCTCTACTGGATCAATTGGACGCGGAAAGCCGGTTGCAACGGTCGGCGTTGGAGGTGGCGTTATCCACGGGGCGCAAAGGAGTCGATGCCGATGTGCAACGCGTTCGTCAGATTCAAGCCGAGCTGAGCGATCGCCGGGATGAACTGGAGCGCGATGAGCGGGCCGATCGTTCGTCTCTGTCACGATGGGTCGGGCGCGAAGCGGCCAGCGAACCGGTGACAGGGCCTCTTCCACCGTATCTTGCCTCCGCTGGGCATGGGTCGCCTGGGCTCGCCGATCATCCAGACCTTGCGGTGCTGCGGGCCAGAGAAGCCGAAGCGCAAGCTGCTGTCGATATGGCCAGGGCGGGAAAGCGCTCTGACTGGGGTATGGAAGTGGATTATGAGCACCGGCCTCCATCTTTTGGCGATATGGTCTCGGTGCAGTTTACTTTTGCGTTGCCGGTGTTGACCCAATCGAGGCAAGACCCCCAAATCGCGGCGCGGCAACAGGATCTCGATCGGGTGAGGGCGAAAAGGGAAGCTGTGGCGCGCCAACATACAGAAGAAGTCGAGAATCTTCTGGCCAATGCAGCGTTGTATGCCCGTGAAATGGAGCGCATGGATCGGGAGTGGTTGCCTTTGAAACAGGAGCGTGTTCGCACGGCCCAGGCCGGATACCGCGCAGGACAGGAAGATCTGGAGGCGGTTTTGATGGCTCGACGCGACCTGCTGCTGGCTCGTATGAGACGGATCGACCTTGAAGAAAAACGCAGTTTGGTCGATGCCGAATGGCGTTATGTGACCAGCGAGGGCAAGCCATGATGGGCAAAAGAGTGGTTGGACTGGCGGTGTTGGTGTTGTTGTGCCTGATGTTGGGCTATGGTTTTGGACACCGAGCCGAGCCCCAGCATGAGGTGGCGGGCCGGGTTGCAACGGGTGCCGGTACGAAACAGCAGGTGTTGTACTGGTACGATCCCATGAAGCCGGACCAGCACTTCGACAAGCCCGGCAAGTCGCCTTTCATGGACATGGAACTTGTCCCCATGATGGCGCAATCCGGTGTCCCGACGGTGGTCGAAGGGGTTCGCATCGATCCGGCCTTGACCCAGAACCTGGGGGTCAGGCAGGTGACGGTAGAAAAAGGCCGTTTGCAGCCGGTCGTGGCGGCGACCGCCGTGTTGAGCCTCAACGACCGCTTGGTTTCTATCGTTCAAGCGCGTGCTGCGGGGTTCGTCGAGAAGGTGTACGACCGTTCTCCCCAGGACGTGCTGGCAAAGGGTGACCGGTTGGTCGATCTTCGTATGCCCGAGTGGTACGGTGCCCAGCTTGAGTATCTGGCCTTGCGCAAGTCAGGGGAAACAGCGCTGGTGGAAGCGGCGTATCAACGGCTGTATCAGCTGGGCATGCCTCCTGAAGAAGTTGGTCGGCTGCAAAGAACGCTTGTGCCTCAAGCGGTGTTCACGTTGGGGACAGACCGTGCCGGGGTACTGCTGGAACTTGGGGTGCGCGCAGGCATGACGCTGTTGCCGGGTCAAACGTTGGCGCGTATCAATGGGTTGGAAAACTTGTGGCTGGAGGTGGAGGTTCCTCAAGCGCAAAGTTTCGGTATGGCGGTTGGAGATGGGGCGGAGATTCGGTTTGCGGGGGATTCAGCCCTTTATCATGGGGTCGTTCAGGCCATTCTTCCCGAAGTGGGCAAGGAGACGCGCACCGTGCGGGCACGTATCGAGATTCCAAATCCTGCGGGTAAATGGCGTCCGGGGATGTATGCCGACGTGCGTTTGTTTCCGACCCACGGTGGGGCAGAACAGTTGTTGCTTCCGGAAGAAGCTGTGATGACGGTGGGAGGGAAGAACCGGGTGATTCTGGCTGAAAAAGAGGGGCATTTCTTGCCGCTTGAAGTGCGGATCGGTGGCCGTGGGCAGGGCAAGGTGGAAGTTCTGGATGGGCTGAAGGAAGGCGATCGGGTGGTGGTTTCGGGCGAATTCCTGATCGATTCGGAGGCAAGCCTGAAAGGTGTCTTGATGCGCATGAACGGAGCGGTAACCCCATGATCGCGCAGTTGATTCGCTGGTCGGTGCATAACCGCGTTCTGATCATGATGGGCGTCTTGGTGTTGGCGCTCTGGGGTGGTTTTGCCGTGCGCGACACGGCGGTGGATGCCTTGCCGGATCTGTCGGATGTGCAAGTCATCATTCGCACATCCTTTCCAGGGCAAGCGCCAGGGGTCGTCGAAAATCAGGTTACTTATCCTCTGACGACGTTGATGATGTCGGTTCCCGGCGCTCGTGTTGTCAGGGGTTATTCGTTCTTTGGCGATTCGTATGTGTATGTGATATTCCAGGATGGCACCGATCTGTATTGGGCGCGCTCTCGTGTTCTGGAATATCTGAACCAGGTGCAAGGGAAATTGCCTGCCGCAGCACGCCCGACGTTGGGGCCGGATGCCACGGGCGTGGGTTGGATTTATGAATATGCGTTGGTGGATCGACGGGGGCACCATGATCTGGGTGAATTGCGTGCTCTGCAGGACTGGTTTCTCAAGTATGAATTGAAAAGCGTGCCCAATGTTGCCGAGGTTGCTTCGTTGGGCGGGATGGTGCGTGAGTATCAGGTGATTCCCGATCCGGCGCGTATGGCGGCTTACCGCGTCACGGCAGGGCAGATCGTGGCGGCGTTGCGCCACGGCAATCAGGAAGCCGGGGGCTCTGTTGTTGAGCAGGGGGAGGCATCCTACATGGTGCGGGCTACCGGTTACCTGGAATCGTTGGAGGATTTTCGTCAGATTCCGCTGCAGGTTTCGCCATCCGGTACCCCTGTTATGTTGGGAGATGTGGCGCGTATCCGAATGGGGCCAGCCCTGCGTCAGGGGATTGCCGAACTGGATGGTCAGGGGGAAGTGGCTGGTGGGGTGATCGTCTTGCGCTCGGGCAAAAATGCCGACGAGGCCATCAGGGCGGTACGCGCGAAGCTGGAATCCCTGAAGGCCGGACTTCCTGAGGGGGTGGAGGTCGTGACAACCTACGATCGCAGCCTTCTTATTCAGCGTGCCCTCCATACCCTGGAGTATAAGCTGGCGGAAGAGTTTGTCGTGGTGGCGTTGGTATGCGGTTTGTTCCTGGGGCGTTGGCGCTCGGCGCTGGTGGTGATGGTCTCCCTCCCTCTGGGGGTTCTGGTGGCCTTGGTCGCCATGCATCAGCAGGGCATCAACGCCAACATCATGTCGCTGGGGGGGGTCGCCATCGCGGTAGGTGCCATGGTGGATGCGGCGGTGGTCATGATCGAGAATGCCCATAAGAAGATCGAGTTCTGGCAAAGGGAGCACCCACAACGAAAACTGAACGGGGAGGAACGCTGGCGCGTGGTCACCGAAGCCGCCGTGGAAGTAGGCCCCTCCCTGTTTTTCAGTCTTCTGATCATCATGTTCTCATTTCTTCCCGTCTTGATGCTGGAAGCCCAGGAAGGCAGGTTGTTTATCCCGTTGGCTTACACGAAAAGCTATGCTATGGCGGGAGCGGCTGCTTTGGCGGTGACGCTGGTCCCGGTGTTGATGGGATACTGGATACGGGGCCCCATCCTGCCTGAGCGCTCCAATCCACTCAACCGATGGTTGATCGATCTCTATCAGCCTTTGTTGACATGGGCGCTGCGCCATCCGTGGGCAGTCATTGGCGCCGGGTCGTTGGTTCTGGTGAGCACGGTCTGGCCCCTGAAGCACCTCGGCGGAGAGTTTCTTCCGGCCATGGATGAAGGGACCATCCTGTATATGCCCTCAGCGATGCCAGGTCTGTCGGCGGCCAAGGCGGCTGAATTGCTCCAGCAGAGCGACCGTTTGATTCGTTCGGTGCCCGAAGTGGCGCGGGTTTTTGGCAAAGCAGGGCGCGCTGAAACGGCGACGGATCCTGCGCCCCTGGAGATGTTTGAGACGACGGTGAGTTTCAAGCCAAGAAAATCCTGGCGTCCTGGTATGACCATGCCAAAGCTGGTGTCCGAACTGGACCGGGTGGTCCGTGTGCCGGGTTTGACCAATTTGTGGGTACCGCCCATACGCAATCGTCTCGACATGCTGGCCACCGGGATCAAGAGCCCCCTTGGTGTGCGTGTGTCCACAT
>JAJYQG010000189.1 GCA_021794775.1 Pseudomonadota bacterium | reverse complement strand
TGGCCGCGAAGCGAATGCTCCCAGAATGCCCCGTGCGGAAAGCGAGGCTTCCAAGCTTAAATCCCAGATTCATCAGGATCTTCTGAAGAAGTTTGATCTTTCCATGATGGAAGAGATTTCAGAAGATCAACTGCGTCAGCGCTTGGCTGCTTTTGTCGAAGAGGCCATCAAGGAACGGCGCCTCGAACTCAACGATGCGCAGCGTCGCGCGCTGGTGATGGCCATCCAGAACGAGGTCATGGGGTTGGGACCTTTGGAGCCATTGCTGGCCGATCCGACCGTGTCCGACATCCTGGTCAACGGGCCGGAAGTGGTTTACGTTGAGCGCAAGGGGAAGCTGGAACTTTCCAATGTCAAGTTTACCGATGAAGAGCATTTGATGCGCATCATCGATAAAATCGTGTCGCGCATCGGACGCCGGGTGGATGAGTCCAGTCCCATGGTCGATGCGCGCTTGCCCGACGGTTCCCGGGTCAATGCCATCATCAGGCCGTTGGCTCTTGATGGGGCGGCCATGTCCATTCGCCGTTTTCCGTCCGTACCCTTGAGCGTACATGATCTGGTGGACTACGGCAGCATGACCCAGGATATGGCGATGTTGATTGCGGCGATGGTGAAGTCCAGGCTCAACATTCTTATTTCTGGTGGAACGGGGAGCGGGAAGACGACCTTGTTGAATGTGCTGTCGAGCTTCATTCCCGACGACGAGCGTCTGGTCACCATTGAAGATGCAGCCGAATTGCGGCTGCAGCAACCGCATGTGGTGCGTCTGGAAACGCGTCCCCCCAATGTGGAAGGCACGGGAGAAATCACCCAGCGCGCGCTCATTCGCAACAGTCTGCGTATGCGTCCCGATCGCGTGATCATCGGTGAGGTACGGGGCGCAGAAGTCATCGACATGTTCCAGGCCATGAATACCGGTCACGAAGGTTCGATGGCGACCATCCACGCCAACAACGCTCACGATGCCCTGAGTCGTCTGGAGAACATGGTGGGCATTTCGGGTATCACCATTCCCGTCAGGCCGCTGCGTCAAACGATTGTGTCTGCCTTGACAGCGATCATTCAAGCTTCTCGTCTCAGCGATGGGAAACGGAAGGTGATGAGTGTTCTGGAAATCACCGGGATGGAAGGGGATACGATCACGACACAGGAAATTTTCCGCTTCCAGCAGACGGGGATTGCTGCCGATGGCACGGTAATTGGGCGTCACCGCGCAACCGGGGTTCGTCCGCGTTTTCTCGATCGGCTGCTTTCTCACGGATCGGTGCTTCCCGAAAGGCTTTTTGATCCGGATGCTGCGCGATGATGAATGCGGATGTCCAGCTTGACATCTGGGGTTATCTGATTCTGATTGCAGGGTTTCTTGGCCTTTTTGGTTTGATTGAATTCACCTTGCTGTTGATCGGCAATCGCAATGCCAGACAGGATTCGCAGCGCTTCAGGTTCCGTTTCAGCTTGTTGATGGAAGATGGCCCATCGACCAGCAAGAGCTGGATCAAGAAAGGCGCGTATGCCCAGAGTCCCGCATTGGACGCCTGGCTCAAGCAGTTTTCCCGTCTTGAACCCCTTTATCTGTTGATTGGTACGACGGGGCGCAAAGTGACGGTGGCTCAGATGCTGGTTTGGATGGCGGGTTGCGCCATGGCAGGTTTGGTGGCAGGCATTGTCCTGAAGCTGAGTGTTGTGACGTTGATCATGCCGTTGTTGACCGGTTATGCGCCGATCATGATGCTCCGGCGTTGGAAAGGGGCGCGCATGGGTAAAATTGAAGAGCAGCTGCCCGATGCTCTCGATATGCTGGCCCAGTCGTTGCGGGCAGGTCACGCGTTCTCCGGAGCTTTCAGGGTCGTGTCTCAGCAGAGCCCGGAGCCGATTGCCAGCGAGTTTCGCACCACCTCCGACGAAGTAACCTATGGGGCTTCGGTGCGTGATGGCGTGTTGGGTCTAGCACAGCGGGTCGAACTCATGGATGTGCGCTACTTTGCGCTGACCGTCTTGATCCAGCTGGATACCGGGGGCAGTTTGAGTCAGCTGTTGATCGATCTTGCGCGGCTCATTCGCGAACGTCAGAAGTTGCGCCGCACCATTCGCGTGCTGTCTGCCGAGGGGCGTGTGTCGGCATGGATTTTGGGTTTGTTGCCACTGGGTTTCGGATTGTTTATGTCGATCATCAGCCCGGGTTATCTGTCTTATTTCTGGACCGACCCCATGGGTGTCCTGTTGGTCAAGGTGATGGCGGGATTGTTCATACTCGGGATACTCTGGATGAAGAGCGTCACGAACATCAAGGTGTGAGCAAAAGCGTCGTGAACCGAGGAGATGAACGTTGAACCTTTTTGTTCTGGCCATCGTGATGGTGGTGATCCTGCTTGTTCTGGGGGTTGTCTCGGTCTTCTGGAGCAGCATCAACCCGCCTTCGGCGCGTCGATTGCGCAAGTCGGTGCTGGGCGAACGACAGGTCGAGTATGGAACCAAGTCCCAGATCGAGATGACCCGTCAGATCATCAAAAAGCGCATCAGTCCTCTGGCGCGTTTTTCCATGCAGGAAGAAAGCAAGAAACCGGAAGAAACCACGGCATTGACCAAGCAGCTTCAGGCAGCGGGATACCGCTCCGATTCTGCCCAGGTGGTCTATTTTTCCTTCAAGACCTTGCTGACCTTCAGCCTGCCTTTGTTGTTTCTGATCGTGATGGTGGTGTTGCAACCCCATGTTAAACCGGTGGTTATGCTTTACATCGTTTTTCTCTTGGCTGCCGGGGGTTACTTTTTGCCGAATTATGTGTTGAGCAAGAAGGTGGCTTCGCGGCGTGAAGAATTGTCGATCAATTTTCCCGATGCTCTGGATTTGTTGCGTACCTGTGTTGAAGCGGGATTGTCGACGGAAGCCGCCCTGGCCAGAGTGGGGGATGAGATGAAAATTCGCAGTCCGGCCTTGGCGGACGAACTGCGTCAGGTGGTGCTGGAACAGAGAGCCGGGGCGAGCCGCAATCAGGCTTTGGTCAACATGGCTGAGCGCGTCGGTTTGCGCGATGTGGAGGCCATGGTTTCATCGTTGATTCAGTCAGAAAAATTTGGCACCAGCGTATCGGAAGCGCTGCGCGTGTATTCCGAGAACTTGCGGCTCGATCGTCGCATGAAAGCCGAGGAGCAGGCAGCGAAGATTCCCACCAAGATCTTGCTGCCACTGATCGTCTGCATTTTCCCATTGTTGTTCATCCTCATTCTGGCACCACCGATTCACAATGTGTTGAATGCCCTGCACAGCCCATGATGGGGCTGGCGGCAACGCGGGAAAAAAGCAAGGCAAAGGGTTTGTCATCCCGCGTGGTCCTTTATGGGTTTGCTTTTACGGTTTTCTTTGCCATCATCTATGTCCGTGCGCTCCAGGAGTCCTATTGGGCCATGCCTGGAGGCAAACCCCTGTTTCTCGATTTTGGCATTTTCTGGACCATGGCGCGCATGGCGCAGCAAGGGCAGGCGCTGCTGGCTTACCAGTCCCATTTCGTGGGGCATGATCTGGCCGGATTCACCGGCACGACGACGTTGGTCACCTTCGATTGGTTTTATCCGCCACCCTATTTCTTCTGGGTATGGCCCTTTGGCTATCTGAGCCCTGCGTACGCCTACGCTTGTTTCATGATGGCCACGGGAGCGCTGTATCTGTCGGCTCTGCTCCGAACCCTTCCGGGCATGCCTACCCTTGCAGCAGCGCTGGGTTTCTCCGGGCTCTGGCTCAACCTGATGATGGGGCAGAACGGGTTTCTCAGCGCTGGACTGCTTGGGTGGGCTTTGTATTATCTCCAACGGCGACCGTTCGTCGCCGGAATGTTGTTGGGGCTTCTGACCTTCAAACCCCATCTCGGCCTTCTGATCCCTTTGGCGCTCGGGTTGGGGCGCCAGTGGCGTTGCATCATGGCCGCAGGCCTGACCTTTCTGGTGCTGTTGATGACTAGTGTGCTGGCGTTTGGTTGGGAAGCCTGGGAGGCCTGGATTCGCAATTTTCCTTTGGTACGCCTCAATTTGTCCAACCCCGATCCGGTGTTTCTGGCCAAGGTCAGCTCCGTGTATGCCTTTGTGCGGATACAGGGGGGAACGGAAAAGCTGGCTTATGCCTGCCAGGCTTTGGTGGCGATGTTGGTGGTGGCGATGTTGGTGTGGGTGTGGCGCAGCAAGCTTTCCCAGGAGCGCAAGCTGACGGTCCTGGTGTTGTCGGCATTGTTGGTCACGCCCTATGTGCTTGAGTACGACCTTACCTGGCTTGCTGTTGCCGGCGTTTGGTGGGTCAAGTCCTGGGGTGGTGTCAAGCCCGCGCGCAGTGAATATGGGTTGCTGCTGCTGCTGTGGCTATTGCCGGAGTTGATGTATGCGTTTTCCTTATGGAATCTTCGCGTGGTGCTGGCACAACCGGTATTGCTCGCTGCCCTGGGCTGGCTCTGGTGGAGTTCTTTGAAAGGTCGGTCGGCGCGACATGGATAGGTTGTTATCGACGCAGGGCATCTCCAGAATGGGGGGCGCATGGCTGGGCCTTTTCGTGGCGATCGCCCTGGGTTACCTGGGCTTTTCTTCGCTGGTTCGGGTCGGCGGGTATGCCATCGTGTCCGATTTATCGGTTTTCTGGACCGCGGCCCAACTGGCTCTGCAAGGCAAGGCCACGGCGGCCTACCAGGAACCGATACTCCACGCCACCTTGGCGGCCGCGGTGCCCACAGTCAAAGGAAATTTTGGCTGGTTCTACCCCCCGGCGTTCTATCTCCTGGTGCTGCCACTGGCCCATTTCGCGCACTACTTTCCTGCGTACCTGGCGTGGGAGCTGCCCACGGGGGCATTGTTCCTTGAGGTGTGGCGGCGTTGGACAACGCGCCCCTCTTCCTGGTGGATGTTGGCGGGGTTCGGTGGCTTATGGCTGAACCTGTTGCATGGCCAGAATGCCTTCTTGACCGCCGGTTTGGGGGGCTTGGCCCTGCGCGCCTTGGTTGCTGGTTCTCCCTGGGCCGGGTTTTTTGTTGGCATGCTGGGGATCAAACCACAACTGGTGTTGGTGCCAGCTTTCTTGTTGCTTCTCACGCGCAATGCAAAAGCCTTGGTCGTGGCTATGGTGACGCTGCTGGTGACCAATGGCCTGGCACTGATGGTGTTGGGTCCGGGGGTGCTGGAAGCCTGGTGGCACAGCATGACCCTGGCGCGACATTACCTTGAACAGGATGGCATGGGGAGCCGGTATTGGCTTAGTATGCCGACGGTGTTTGCCCAGATGCGTCTATGGGGTTTTACCGTTGCAGGGTCGTATGCGGCACAGGGGCTCTCGGGCGTGGCCGCCATCGGGGTACTTTGGGTGATCTGGCGCCGAGGTGAGCCAAGGACTCAGTTGATGTCGGGGTGCATGGTGAGCCTGATGGTCAGTCCCTATTTGATGGACTACGATTTGCTCTGGCTCGGCTGGTTCTTGGTTGTGATGTTGGAATGGGGACAGGATAGAGGCTGGCGCAAAGGAGAAGCGGTGCTGTGGTTGGGTTTATGGTTGATGCCGGTCGTGGGGTGTTGGTGGGTCGGCCAGTTTGGGTTTCATTGGGCACCCTGGTTGATGTGGGGAGCGTTGGTGGGGTTATGGCGCGTGGGTGAGGTGCATCGGGCATGACAAAAGAGCATACGTCGGTACTCTGCATCGGAGCAGGACCGGCTGGTTTGACGGCGGGGTACTTGTTGGCCCAGGAAGGGCGTTCGGTGCGAATTCTTGAGCAGGACAGCCGGTATGTGGGGGGGATTTCACGGACTGTGGAATATCGCGGATTTGGTTTTGATATCGGTGGGCACCGCTTCTTTTCCAAATCACCGGACATTGAGCAGTTGTGGCGTGAGCTTCTGGGAGAGGATTTCTTGTTACGACCGCGCAAATCGCGCATTTTTTATCGAGGGCAGTTGTTTGACTATCCCTTGCGAGCGGCCGACGCCCTTGGAAAACTGGGACTGTTCGAAGCGGCGCGTTGTGTGGGGTCTTATCTTGCCGCATGCTGTCGGCGTTACGATCAACCCCCGGCCCATTTCGAGGAATGGGTGACCCGTCATTTTGGCCGAAGACTTTTTGAAATCTTTTTTAAAACCTACACCGAAAAGGTGTGGGGTATGAAGTGCACCGAGATTTCGGCAGACTGGGCAGCACAGCGCATTCGCGGGTTATCCCTGTTGACCGCCATCTGGCATGCTCTTTGGCCCCAGTCGGATGCTGTGGCCCGTGAGCGAACCATCAAGACATTGGTGCATGAATTCCATTATCCGCGTCGGGGGCCGGGCATGCTGTGGCAAACCACGGCGGACAAGATTCGGGCCATGGGCGGGGATGTTTGCTTGGGACAGACCGTGGTGGCGTTGCAGTGGAACCAGGGGAGCGGCCAATGGACGGTTACGGGCCGTTCCGCTCTGGGCGAAACCACAGAATGGTATGCCGATCATGTGGTGAGTTCGATGCCCATGCCTTCCCTGATCGGTGTGCTGGAAGATACGGTTCCCGAGCCGGTTCGGGAAGCGGCTGCTGCGTTGCGTCACCGTGATTTTCTGGTGGTGGCCTTGATTGTGCGTGAAAGGCAACGGTTCGATGACAACTGGATCTACATTCATGAACCCCATGTCCAGGTAGGGCGCATCCAGAATTTCAAGTCATGGTCTCCCGAGATGGTGCCGGATCCTGCTCTAACCTGCTATGGCATGGAATACTTCTGTTTCGAGGGAGATGGATTATGGAATGCTTCCGATGAGCAGTTGGTGACGCTGGCCCGTTCGGAGTTGGTGACGCTGGGACTTGCCGAGCAGGCCGATATTCTGGATGGGGTGGTGGTGCGCCAGGCCAAGGCGTACCCGGTATACGACGAGGGTTATGAAGCTCGGGTGGCCGTCCTGCGGAACTGGCTCGAAGCGCGCTATCCCACCCTGCATCTGGTGGGCCGCAACGGCATGCATAAATACAACAATCAGGATCATGCGATGAAAACGGCCATGCTGACGGTGAAGAATATCCTTGCCGGAAAATGTCTTTATGATGTCTGGGCGGTCAATCAGGATGCCGAATACCATGAAGAATCACTGGCCGGAGAGGATCAGGGAGAGCGCTGGGTGCCCCGTTGTGTTTCATGATGGTTGACCACGGTTCTGGCATGAGACCGGCAGCATACCTGACATGGTTTGGGGTGGGGTTACTGTGGTTTGCTACCCACCCTTATCTCGGTGTTCTGTGGGATTCAGAGTATTACACCCTTCAGGCGTTGCATTTCCTGCATCCGGAGCGTTACGCCCATGACCTGTTCTTTGCTTACGGGTCCCAGGATCAGTTCACGCTGTTTTCACGGCTTTACGGACCTTTGATCGGCATGATGGGGTTGGCGCGAAGTAACATGCTGCTGACCCTGATCGGGCAAGCGGTTTGGTTCGGCGGCGTGGCGCATCTCGTGCGTGCGTCGCGCGCCTATCTCGATCCTTTTACGGCCCTGGCCGGGGTGATGCTGATTCCCGGGGCGGCGGGCCTGCTGTTCCACTATGGCGAGCAGGTGTTGACCCCGCGTATCTATGCTGAAGGGATGACCTTATGGGCGATGGGGGAATTGTGGCGCGGGCGGCGCTGGCGTTCCGCCGCCTGGTTGATTGGGGGGATGATGCTTCATCCCCTGATGGTGGTTCCTGGCTGGGGCATGTGGTGGTTATGGGGAGGAGGCAGTACGCGTCGTCGTGGGTTTGCATTGCTGCTAGTTTTTGCAGGAGCGTTCATGCTGGCGTCGGCCGGGATTGAACCATTTGTCCGCCTGAATCAGCGGTTTGATCCTTTATGGTGGAACATCGTCCGGAAGCGAACCACGTATGCTTTTATCGGTCAGTGGGGACTGGCAGAATGGTTGCCGCTGATGCACACCACGGTGCTGGCTTTCTGGGTAGCCCGCGATCAGCCCAAGCGTTTACGGTTGTTTACGAGGGTATCGCTGGGGGTTGGATACCTGGGTATTGTGGTGAGCGCAGTGGGCGGAGATTGGCTGCGAAATGTGATGATTCTGGATGCGCAATTGTGGCGTGGCATCTGGTTGTCCAGTGTGCTGGTCCATCTTGCCGTGGTGGGGCGTTTCATCCGTGTTTGGCGCGAGCCGGGCGATCGTCGTCACGCGCGCTACTGGTGGTTGGCGACTTTGTTTATGTCGTGGGTGGCGGGTTGGCATGGGGGGTTTTTCTTTCTTGCGACCCCCCTGGCTTTAATGGCCTTTCTGGTTGAATGGTGGGAGGAGGATGAGCGCCAAACGCCTTCATGGTGGGTGACCGGGATAGAAATGGTAGTCCTGGTACTGATGCTCGTATTGCTGGCCAAGTTTGTGGTGATACTG
>JAJYQG010000007.1 GCA_021794775.1 Pseudomonadota bacterium | reverse complement strand
TGGTTGCGCGGCTTGGAAACCAAGATTGGTGAGAAGTTGAACCTGCTGAAAAAGTGGGATGAAGAAGCTGGCAAGAAGTAGTAAGCTGTTGGAAAAATTCCAAAGGGATATAGTAAGGGACACGGTGAACAATGGGTCAACGTTTGGACTTCTGGATGCTTTTGTTGAATTTTCACGATTCAGATCCTATTTTTTGAGGAAAAAGTCGAAATTCTTCGAGAATCTGACATGACAATTGCGTTCGTCGTTGCCATCAATCAAATGCTGAATAGATCAGCGCGTCCCTAGGCAATTCACCCATCAAACAGCAAAATCGGATTTGCGCCGTCCTGCTCCCAAAGCACGACGCAGCCATTCCGGACGTCTTCCCTTACCGCTCCAGACTTCTCCATTAGGACCACGATAACGCGCATTGGCAGATACTGCCGGGGAAGAAGAACGCCCCCCCACGGTCGCCAACCCAAGTTCCTTGGCCGTGATGCCATAGCGCGCGATCTTGTCACGCATTTCGGCCACAACCCCTGCCTTTTCTTGCAACCTAACCGCTTCGGCTTGTTGCATCAACTGTTCGGCTTGCGCCACCAACTCTTCATAACTGGCCATTGCATTCTCCTCGATTACCGATGTTCATTGTCAATTGTTACGCCACCATAGCGCACCACATTGATGACAATTATACGTCATAACTCCAAATCTCGACCCCAACATTTTTACAATAAAATGTCGCATAACAGCATCCTAATTAGCGCGCCAAATTAGTCTTACATCAACAAAGAAAAACACTTACATCACCCTTGCGCCCAATCAATCGCGCGCCCGTCGTTATGCCGTCCTTGCACAGCCTGCGACAATCCTCTATAATCTCGTTTTTCGGGGGTATAGCTCAGCTGGGAGAGCGCTTGCATGGCATGCAAGAGGTCAGCGGTTCGATCCCGCTTACCTCCACCACCAGACGATCCCAAGAAGTCCAAAAGATGTGTCTAACCCAGCGCAAACGCTGGGTTTTTTCTTGCCCAACCGTCCCAGAACGTCTATACTTTCCCCGTGATAATGATGGCAACGGCCTTTTTCTCAGCGTCCAGCCCAATGGGGCCCTGCCACGGACCCTCCCCACACAGTTGCGACTGCTCCCAGCTTTCGATTCATGAACATCCAGTAAGCCTGCCCATGAAACCTGCCCCAACCCCTCTCTCAGGGTCTGACACTACTTGCCTAGTCTCCCACGCCTAGCCCACTTCCAAGGGGCGCAAACACACCGTTCCCTATGGCCTCTACATGGCGCACGGTTTCGTCTCAAGCTTCCTCGCCAAGCAAACCGGTTTTTCCGAAGACGATCTGGAATTGCTCTGGCAAGCGCTGGCTCAGATGTTCGAACACGACCACTCCGCTGCGCGTGGAGAAATGGCAACGCCAATACTCAAACTGCAGGTTGTTGCTGAAGGAGTAGAAACTTGCGAGCAACTGGAATTTATTCGAACTTGCGGATGCGATGCTGTACAAGGCTACTACTTTAGCAAACCAGTTCCGGTAGAAGAAATAAGCGATTTGCTGCTGCGAGAAGAACAGCCCAACAACATTCAACCGAAAGCCTTGTTGGGCACACCCACTCAATAAATGTCGGGATCGTTCTCCGAAGGGAGCGTCGTCAAGGCCAGCTCGATGTTGGAAGCCAGTTTTCTGGCATAGTCGCCCGCCTCTGACAAGCGCAGCGCTTCGTAGACCTTGGCCTTGTCACGGTAATGCTCGACGTCTTCCAACAACATCTGTCTGATTTCATCCTTATCCATCGCAAACCTCCACAGCTGAAAAAACGGCATACGGCAACCCAAGGGATCATGATACCCGATTATCCCACCAGCCCCCAGTCCGTTGACCCCCATCACGACAAAGGCGGCCGCAGCCGCCTTTGTCGACCTGCCATGCTCCAGCGACTACAGTGCAGGAGGCGCGCTTAGCACCGTTCCATACGTAGAATCCAGATACAAGGAAGGCGCCGTTCCTGACCCCGCTGTATTCAGCATCCCCATCAGACTTCCTGCCGAAGCATCGAATGAGCCCGCCCCAATGCGCTGCCCTCCGAGCCAGTTATCCTCAATGAAGCGAACAATGGAAGCTTGGCTGATCTGGGTATGGTCGACAAAATTGGTTTTGGCCCACGGGGAAACCACCATGAAAGGAATGCGCGTTCCAGGACCACAACGGCCATTGACGGGCGCACCCGCCAGTCCCAGAGGTTGTACCTGACCCGCGGTTCCGCATGTTCCCGCCCCATCCAGTTGATCGGCTTGAGCGTCAAACGAGCTTCTGGTAACCGGCGTATAGACATGATCGTACCATCCATCGGAATCGTCGTAAGTCACCACCACCATGGTGCTGCTCCACTCAGGCTGCTGCTGCAAGAAATTCAGCACCTGCGTCACAAAGGCTTGTTCATCGAGCGGATCTGAATAACCCGCGTGAGCATCCTCAAAAGCCGGTGCCTTCAGATAGCTAACGGCCGGATAATTGCCCGACTGAACCGCCGTATAAAAATCCTGAATATCGTACTGATGGTTGGCCGGATCCGCCGTTACCCCATCAACTTGCGTCGAATAGCCAATTGCCTGGGTAGAACTGGGGCGTGCGTGGGTTGGATTGGATGTAGACCGATAGTATTGAAACCAGTTATGGTGCGGAATGTAATCTTTGGTGCTGGCATTGACCACCGTCGAGCGGGTCGCGCGGCTGCACCCCGTGGAGCCATCCGCATTGGAAAGTCCGAGATTGAACCCGCCCATGAACCCTCCCCAGGAAATTTTTGCGGCGTTGAGCAAGTCCCCGATATTTTTCCCCGTCATCAATACTTGATTGGTGGTATTGGAACAGCTGTCGTAGGCAGGGTCGACATCGCTGATCAACGTTAGTGCCCCTTGACCATCCTGAATGTAATAGGAACCGTAATAGCCCGTGGCCGCAGCGCTCGCCAAGGCAAACGGTGACTGATTGGAGGCCACCAGTTGCACCCCGTTGGTTTGCCCCGAAACCGCTTCCAAAGCACCCTGGGTCGATGCGCCATAGGTATCGGTGAACGCATTGTCATTCATGGCAAAATGCTGCGCATAATTCCAGAGGGCTGTCACCGTATTGCCATCAAAATAGCCCATCACCAAACCCGGATGCGTATAGAGTGTCGTATTGCTGCTGGTAACCGTATTCGTATACTTCGGAAACAGATCAGCCACCCCTTTGTCGTAAGCAAATTGCTCGGCAGTGTAAGCATGATCCTGATCGACCGTTCCCGCTTGGGAGCGATCCAGGCGAAACGGGTTGGCCGCTTGGGCACCGTTCACGGTATTGGTAAAATTCGGGTTGGCCGTCAGCAGCGAACCGCTCAGCCCATTCACGGCCGGCGTTCCTGTCTGAGCCGTAAACAGTGGCGAATACGCGGGATTGGTTGCCTGGGGATAGGTGGCAAAATAGTGGTCGAACGATACATTTTCACCGTAGATCACCACCAGATGCTTGATCGGCGTGGCCGTCGCCAAAGCATGGGCCGCGGTGTACACCGGAGCCCCGGCCTGATTGGTGGACGATCCGCCACCACAAGCCTGCAACATGAAAGGAATCAGCAGCATGATCGCCATCCGCCCCTTGGTGGTGCGCTTGAGTTTCATCATTGTTATCCTCGGAAAAAGTTGTGGTCGACGCCTTTTGAGACCACTCTAGGCTAGCTTTCCGGGTTTGCAGAAGCGTGACTTTATCTTGAAGATTTCATGACCGTGACCGACACGCTCGCCCCTTTTTTATCCAAACAGGAGCGGGATGACCCAACTTTTTGTCAGGATACGGTCCGTGCCTTGAGCGCAAACGCTGCGATGGTGATGTAACACAACACGGGCAACAACAAAGCGTGACTCAGCCCAACACGGTCTGCCAGCAGGCCGATGCCGAGCGGCACCAGAGCCCCGCCAACGATCGCCAGGCACAGCAAGCCTGATGCTTGCGGAACATCTTCGCCCAACCCTTCCAGGGATAAGGCATAGATGACAGGAAACATGACCGAATGGCATACCCCCACCAGAATCAGCGCAAGCGCGGCCATCCAGCCGTGGCTGAGATAGGCGGTCACCACCAACCCCCCCGCACAACTGGCGCCCCACATCAAAAGACGCGGGGCGGGCACGCGGGTCAACACCCAAGAGCCAAGAAACCGACCCACCATGGCCCCGCCCCAATACAGGCTCACCATGCTTCCGGCAACCGGGGCCGGCAGACCCAGTACGGAAGCCTGCATAAGGAAACTGGTCATCAAACTGCCCAAGGTCACTTCGGCGCCAACGTAAACGAAGATGCCCGCCCACCCAAAAGCAAACTGGTGGTGGCGAAACAGTTGCCAATCCACTTGTGCAGGCACCGCAGCCACCAACGGCAGTGAAGCGGCATCACGACCGCGCCAGAAATACCAGGCCAACCCCAGAAAAACCGCTGCTATCCATAGAAATGGCCAACGCATGGGCGCCATGTCCTGGGTCGTGGCATGACGCAAAATGACGGCGGCACCGATCAGTGGACCCACGGTGGTCCCCAGCGAATTGAAGGCTTGCGCCAGCGTCAGGCGGCTATGCGCGCGCTCGTGAGGACCAAGGCCCAGCACCAACGGGTTGACGGACACCTGCAACATCGTAATGCCGGCAGACAGCACAAACAGAGCCAACAGAAACCAGGGAAACTGCTTGAACCAGGTCGCCGGCACAAACAACAGACAGCCCAATACGGCAACGCCGAGCCCCAAAGCAATGCCGCGAGCGTAACCCAAACGGGCCAAAATATGCCCCGCCGGAAGGGAAAACACCAGGTAGCCAAGAAAAAAACTGAACTGCGTCAGCAAAACCTCGGCATAGTTCAACTGGAAAAGCTCTTTCAGCTTGGGAACCAGAGAGTCGATGAGCACGGTCGCCAGACCCCAGCAAAAGAACACCGCAATGGACACGCCCATCCAGCGACGTTGCGCGTGTCCCAAGTTCTCCCCGCTGGCCAGGGCCATCACCCGGTCAAACGATTGTGACGGGCGATGTTACCCAGATAGACAGCGCTGGGCTTGATACTGCGCCGGAAGGTGGTATGGTCGACGGCGACGAGGCCAAAACGCGGGCGATACCCTTCCAGCCACTCAAAATTGTCCAACAACGACCAGTGGATGTAGCCGCGCACGTCCAACCCCGAATCCAGACAACGCCGCACCCCAGCCAACGCCCTGCGGATATACTCCACGCGCCGCGTATCATCGGTCGTGGCAATGCCGTTTTCCGTGACGTAGAGCGGCACCCTGAGATGCTGATGCGCATAACGCAACGCACCCTCCAACGCCTCCGGGTAGAACTCATAGCCCATGTCCGTCAAAGGTACTCCCGGTTCGGGAGGCAAGCGACCGGATGGGCCGATACGACAACGGGAATAGCATTGCACCCCAAAGAAATCCGCATGGCGACGTGCCAACTCAAACCACGGCTGATAGGCAAGGCTGCGTTTTTTATCGAGCATAGCCTCGCCACCCGCTTCGGCCACCTGATCATCCTCCATGGCAATCGACACGCCAACGGGCAACTCCGGTCGCTCGGTCTTGATGGCTTCGTACGCTTTGCGGTGCGCCAACAACAAGCCATGATGAATATGCTCATAATCACCAAAAATCCACGAAGAAAAGCGCCCCGTTCCCATCCGCTCCCCTGCCTTACGAATGATGTCGTGATCCTCGATGGTGCCCAGCTTGTTCTGTTGCAACCCGGGAATGCCAAACAACAACTGTGTAAGGTTGGGTTCGTTGAGGGTGGTGGCCATGGTCATGTCGGCACCCAGATAGCTGGTTACCATGGCACAGTAACGGGCAAAAAACTGCGATGCATCCGAGGCTTCCCAACCCCCCTGACCGGCAAACCAACGGGGCACGGTGAAATGGTTATAGGTCACCATCGCCTGTACCCCGGCACGCCGGCAGGACGCCAACACACGCCGATAATGGTCGATCGCCGCCAGCGAAAACTGTCCCGGTTCGGGTTCGATGCGCGACCATTCCAGTGAAAACCGAAAGGTTCCCAGCCCCAGATCCGCGAGCATGGTGATGTCCTGATCGAAACGGTGGTAATGGTCACACGCATCGCCCGAGGGTTCATCAAACAAGGTGGGATGAAGATTCTCCAACAGCCAGGAGTCGCTGTTGATGTTGCCGCCCTCAACCTGATGGCCCGCCGTGGCCGCTCCCCAGAGAAAGCCGCGCGGAAACTCGCCCGGTTCCAGCAAGCCCCCTCCCTGCGCCGCAGCATTCGCCCGCGCAGCCTGAGCCAACACCAATGCCCCCCCTGCCCGCATCAGGTGACGGCGTTGTTTTCGATACTCATCCCACCAAGACTGCTTCACCTGCACTCCTCCCATTGTCCATCCAGTGCCGAAGTATAGCCAGAGATTGGGCGGTACGTACGAATGGACGGGCCGCCACTTTCACGGTATCTTGCGGAAGCACCATTGTCACTTGGTCTCAACGACGCTTCGGGGCAATGGCCATTCTCTGTTTGCGAGGTCAGCCATGGGCATTCAATTTATTTTCTTCGCGCCTTCTTTTCGCCTACGCTTTCTTGGGTTCCTCGATGCGCTGGGCATTCCGGCGACGACGCAGGAACAGCAACCGGAAGGTTATGTCGTCGAAATTCCCGACGATTTGACCGACGAAGTTTACGACCGTATCGAGCACGAATACAACACCATCGTCGAGGCCCAAATCACCATGGCCAACCATGCCGATGAAAACGCCTTCCAGGTGCTGGGGGTAACCCTATCCGGAGAGCATGGGGATGAGCGCTTGATACGCATCGAAGGTCCCTTGGGACGCCGCCTGTCCCAGCATTTCACCCCGGAGGAGATACACGAACTGGTGTCTCTCATCATCCACAGCTACACCACCCCTCAGTCGGGTCCTTTATGTCTACCTGAAGCATGATCCCCTGCCACGCTCGTGGCGAAACGCGTCAAAAAGACTCCACCGCGTAACGCACGCAGAGGTGGTGCGTTCCCTGTGCAGGCAGAATCAGCACATCATCGGCGGCATTGGCATTTTCAACACAAACCATGCGCAGATACCCTTCCGCACCAAGATCGCCCATCTTGGCCGCTTTGTCCACCCAAGGATTCCACACCACCGTGGAGGCGCTGCCCTGCTTGGTCACTCGAATGCGGCGCTGCATCACAGGATCATCGATCACCACCTCACGAAGACTGTCGAGATAGATACGATCCGTTTCCTCGCTAAAGCCGATAGGCCCCTCCTGGATATGCCGTTCACCCTGGCGCACTTTATCAAGATAAGGACATCCTTCCAATCCATGAATGGCCACCCGACGAACATCGCCAACACGGAAATAGGTATGCAACGCCTGCCCCACGGTCACCGGATGGACGCCATGATTTTGCGTCACAAGATCCATCTCCAACGTAGCCCCGATGATCGCCACGATGGACAGCGTCGTATCGTAAGGCCATGCCTCGCTCTGCACCGCTTGTCGTGGCAAACGCAACTCAAGCCGCACCGCACCATCGGGCAAAACATCGCATGCCACAGGCTCCCATAAGGTGGTACGCGCAAAACCATGGGCGGGATAATCCACATGCACCGCATGAGGGCCAAACCACGGCCAGCAAACCGGGGCGCCTCCTCGCACGGACTTGCCGACCACGTAACGCGCTTCGTCGGACAACCAGATGACAGGTTCTTGACCTACAGGCTCCCAGTGCAACAGCTGCGCTCCCTGCAAGGCCAACCGCGCCAACGCCAAGGACGTGGTCACGACAATCTGGATGAAACCATGATCATCGCGCAAGAAACCGACCTTTCCAGGAATACCATAATGTTGATTCAATTCGGAAACACTGTGCATAAACGTTCCTTGACGTTAACCATCAGACACCATGGTAGCAGCCATTCCCAACGCTACGCCAGCCCCCTAAAGTCCATTTCTCAACGTAATATTCCGTCTCGCCTGGAGAACCTCGGTCATAAAGAGTTTGAAGTTCCCGGAGATAAACGATTACAATGACCACTTCTGGATTTAGCGCCATGGCTGCCAACCTCGGGCCATGTCTATAGATCGGAGGACAATGTTCGACCCGATACATGCGACCTTCGTGCGCCTAGCTTTCTCATTTTTGATGGCGGCACTGGTTGGCGAAACGGTGCATCGCTATCGCCAGTTTCCTCGAATTGCAGGTTACGCTTTGGCAGGGGTAATGCTGGGGCCACTCGGGTTGGGATGGGTGGATACCGCCGACCTCCCCGGCATAGGACCCTTTGTAGGGTTGGCCGTAGCCTTGCTGCTCTTTGAACTCGGCGCCCGCATTCCTATGCGTTGG
>JAJYQG010000009.1 GCA_021794775.1 Pseudomonadota bacterium | reverse complement strand
ATCAGGCGGTGGGCATCGTTGCGCTCCACCGGCTCGATCGACTCGATCTTGCCGAAATCGTCGAAATTCATGCGGGTTTCGGCGCTGGAAAAGTCGATGGCTCCGCGTTGGTGGCGCGCCGTGAGGCAGGCATGAAAGACGCCGTCCAGGGTGAGCAGGTGAGGCACCAGGTCCCGGCGTTCGGGCGGAGGGGACTGGGGGTTTGCCAGAATGGCGGCAACCTCGGTATAGGTGAGGCGCGCTTTGGAATGCATGACGGCAGGATAAAAGCGGTAGCGCCGAACTGCCCCTTCGGGGCTGACGTTCATGTCGCAGGCCATGCACAGCCGGTCGACGTTGGGATTCAGGGAACAAAGTCCATTGCTCAAGGCTTCGGGCAGCATGGGGATGACGCGGCGCGGAAAATACACGCTGTTGCCACGGTTATAGGCTTCCTGGTCGAGGGCATCGCCGGGGCGCACGTAATGGGATACGTCGGCGATGGCGACGATGAGGCGAAAACCATCGCTCAGGCGTTCGGCGTAGACCGCATCGTCGAAATCCTTGGCTGTTTCGCCGTCGATGGTGACCAGGGCGAGGTGGCGCAGGTCGGTCCGATCGATGCAATCCTCATGCCGCACCACCGCAGGCAGGGTTTCTGCAGCTTGCTGCACGGCGGGACTGAATTGGTAGGGGAGGTCGTGTTTGCGCAGTGCAATTTCGACTTCCATGCCGGGGTCGGCATAATGGCCCAGAATTTCTGTGACGCGGGCGACCGGCTCGGATTGGCGGCTGGGCTGGTTGAGCAGTTCCACCATGACCACCTGGCCTGGGGCGGCACCGCCATCGGCTCCCGGGGCCACCAGGATATCCTGGTGGATGCGCCGGTTTTCGGCCACGGCAAACAGCACCCCATGTTCCTTGCCGAGGCGGGCCACGAGGTGGCGGTTGACATGTTCCAGAACCTCGACGATGACCCCTTCCTGGCGTCCCCGGGCATCGGTGCCCACGGTGCGCACCATGACCAGGTCACCATGCAGCACCCGACGCATTTCGCGTGGGCTGAGGTAGATGTCCTCCTCGCCTTCGTCCCGCACGGCAAAACCATACCCCTCGGGGTGGGCTTCGATGCGGGCCTTGACCAGGTCCAGCTTGGCGGGCAGGCATAGGGCATTCTTGCGGTTGCGCATCAGCTGCCCATCCCGTTCCATGGCACGCAGACGGCGGCTGAAAATATCCCGCTCGCTCTGACGGATGGCCAGCATGCGTTCCAGTTTTTCCACGGTCAGAGGGACGCCTTCCTGCTCCAGCAGCATCAGCAGGTATTCCCGGCTCGGCAAAGGGTTGTCGTAAAGGGCCTGCTCGCGCTCAAGGTGGGGATCGGCAGCTCGCAATGATTTTCCGGTGGTTGACAAAATCCTGTTTTCCTATAGAATGCCACGGCTTGTAGTGCCGAGATGGCGAAATTGGTAGACGCACCAGGTTCAGGTCCTGGCGGTGGCAACACTGTGGAGGTTCGAGTCCTCTTCTCGGCACCAGCAACGATTATACCCTTGTTGAAACCTTGCCGGAGAACTGGATTTCTTCGGCTTGGCCGTTTTCGGCCTTACCCAAAAGGAGTTGTCATGCGTCATTACGAGGTGGTTTTCATCGTTCACCCCGATCAGAGCGAGCAGGTCGCTGCCATGGTGGAGCGTTACCGCGGTCTGATTACCCAGGGTGGCGGTGTGGTTCATCGTCTGGAAGACTGGGGGCGACGTCAGTTGGCCTACCCCATTCAGAAAATCCACAAAGCCCATTATGTGCTCATGAACATCGAGTGCACCCCGGTTGTCCTGACCGAGCTTGAAAGCGCCTTCCGCTTCAACGATGCGGTGTTGCGTCACATGTCCATCCAGATGAAGGATGCGGTGACATCACCCTCCCCGATGATGCGCGAAGAAAAGCGTGCACCCCGCGAAGAACGCGAGGTTGAGCCCATTGCTGAGGTGGCTGCTGCGCGCTGATGCGCAATACGGTGGTGCTCGAAGGGGTGGTAACGGCCATTGAGCCGTTGCGTCATACCCCAGCCGGGGTTGCTGTGATCGATCTGGAATTGCAGCATCGATCAACCCAGGAAGAGGATCATCGTCCGGTTATCACCGAATTCGTGTTTCGCGTGCGTGGTGCCGGTGCCATTGCCCAGGAGTTGGGCGCCATAGCGGTAGGACAAAGACTGGCGTGTCGGGGTTTTCTGGCTCATCCGAGCCGCCTGAGTCGCCAGTGGGTTTTGAGAGCCAAGGCTTATCAATTGATGGATGGAGAAACGAAATCATGAAGAACAGCAGGAAAGATGCCAAAAAAGAGCCGCGTGGCGGCAATCGCGGCGGAATGTTTCGGCGCCGTAAGTTCTGTCGTTTTACGGCGGAGAAAATGGAATGGGTGGATTACAAAGACGTTGAGTTGTTGAAGGATTTCGTCAACGAAAACGGCAAGATCATTCCGGCCCGTATCACCGGAACCAAATCCCGTTTCCAGCGCCAGCTCGGTACCGCGATCAAACGCGCCCGTTTCCTGGCCCTGTTGCCCTATACCGACTTGCACTGATTGGAAGAGGAAGGATCATGGAAATCATTCTGATGGAAAAGGTGGTCAACCTCGGTCAACTGGGTGACATTGTCAAGGTCAAGGACGGCTATGCCCGCAATTACCTGATTCCTACGGGCAAGGCCAAACGTGCCACGACCCATAACCGGGCCTTGTTCGATGCGCGCCGTGCCGAACTCGAAAAGCAACAAGTCGAGCAGTTGGTGGTCGCTCAGGGCCGTGCTGAAAAACTGGCCGGACTGACCGTTCAAGTGGTTCAGAAGGCTGGAGTGGATGGCCGCTTGTTTGGATCGGTGACCAACCACGACATCGTGGCTGCGTTGCAAGCCATGGGTTTTGAAGCCCATAAATCCGAAGTGCGCATGCCCGAAGGCCCGCTCAAGATGGTTGGCGACCATGGAGTGACCCTCGCTCTGCACAGCGATGTGACGGCCGACATCACCGTTTCCGTGCTCGGCGAATAACGTTCATCGCCATGGACGGGGACAGCGCCACGCTGGATCTCCTGCGTGTTCCGCCTCACAGCATCGAGGCGGAACAGGCAGTTCTGGGTGGCCTGTTGCTGGACAATGGAGCTTGGGACAAAATCGGCGACTTGCTCGCCGAAGCAGATTTTTATCGCGACGACCATCGGCGCATCTACCGTACCATTCTGGACCTGCTGGCGCAGGACAAACCCGCTGACCTGTTGACACTGGTGGACAGCCTCGACCAACGGGGTGATCTGGCCGCAGTGGGGGGCATGGCCTATTTGGCGGCCATGGCCAACAGCACGCCGAGTGCAGCCAACATCCGGCGTTATGCCGAGATCGTGCGCGAACGGGCTCTCATGCGCAGTTTGGCCAAAGCCGGGACCGAAATCACCGAAGGCGCTTACGCGCCCGCCGGTCGAAGCGCCCGAACGCTGCTCGACGAAGCAGAATCGCGTATTTTTCAAATTGCCGAACATGGCACCCGGGGCAATCAGGGTTTTCGCGCCATCAGCCACGCCATGGTGGAAACGGTGGATCGCATCAACGAACTTTACCGTGCCGGCCATCATGATCCGGTGACCGGCGTTCCAACCGGATTCACCGACCTCGACAAGATGACGGCAGGTCTGCAACCTGGGGATCTGGTGATCGTCGCCGGCCGTCCTTCCATGGGAAAAACCGCGTTGGCGCTCAACATGGCGGCCCATGTGGCGCTGGAAGCCAAGCTGCCGGTCGGGGTTTTCAGTATGGAAATGTCCTCGGGTCAACTGGCGTTGCGTCTTTTGAGCCTGCATGGACGCATCGATCAGCAGAGCCTGCGAACCGGGCGTATGCAGGCGGAGGATTTTAGTCGCCTGACCCGTGCCATGGGGGATCTCAGTCAGTCTCCCATGGAAATCGACGAAACCGCTGCCCTCAACCCCCTGGATCTGCGTGCCCGTGCCCGTCGTTTGCACCGTCAATATGGTGGCTTGGGTCTTTTGGTGGTCGATTATCTGCAGCTCATGTCGAGCGCCAGTGCTGGCGAAAACCGGGCGACGGAAATTTCTGAAATTTCAAGATCCCTCAAGGCATTGGCCAAAGAACTTCGGGTTCCTGTGGTGGCCTTGTCGCAGCTCAACCGCAGCGTTGAACAGCGTCCCAACAAGCGCCCCATGATGTCGGACCTGCGCGAATCGGGCGCCATCGAGCAGGATGCCGATGTGATCCTGTTCATTTACCGCGACGAGGTTTACAACGAAAACAGCCCGGACAAAGGCACTGCTGAAGTCATCATCGGTAAACAACGGAATGGTCCGGTGGGTACGGTGCGCCTGACCTTTCTCAACCATTACACGCGCTTTGAAAACTTTGCCCATGCCTACAATGGCGGGGCGTACGGCTGAGCGCCATGGCACGCGAGAAATCGGTCTTTGCCTGCCGTGAATGCGGTGGTGAGACCCCGCGTTGGCAAGGCCAATGCCCCCATTGCCAAGCCTGGAACACCCTGGTCGAATTCCGCACCCAAGGCACCAAACCTTCCCGTCAGGGACATGCCGGTCTGGCGTTGGCCCCGGCGGCGGCCATCCGGCATCTTGCCGATGTCGAGGCTGAATCCTGGCAGCGTTGGCCGTCCGGGCTGGCCGAGTTTGATCGCGTGCTGGGAGGTGGTTTTGTGCCGGGGTCGGTGGTGCTGCTCGGTGGCGATCCTGGCATTGGCAAATCGACGTTGCTGTTGCAGGCGTTGGCCTATATGGGTGAGACCTGTCCCGTGCTGTATGTTACCGGCGAAGAATCGGCAGAGCAGGTAGCCGAGCGGGCGCGTCGGCTTCAGTTGTCGCGGGCGGCATTGGCCTTGCTGGCCGAAACCCGGCTGGAAAGCATCCTTGAAGTGGTGGCGCGGCATGCGCCGCAGCTCGTGGTGATCGATTCCATCCAGACCCTCTACAGCGATGCGCTGGAAGCGGCGCCCGGTTCTGTATCCCAGGTGCGCGAGTGCGCTGCGCGCTTGACGCGCATGGCCAAAGCCGGAGGACCGGTGGTGGTGCTGGTGGGTCATGTCACCAAAGAGGGGACCCTGGCAGGCCCCCGTGTCCTTGAACATATGGTCGATACGGTGTTGTATTTCGAAGGGGATGGCAGTTCCAGTTACCGACTGGTTCGCGCCATCAAAAACCGTTTTGGCGCCGTCAATGAGCTGGGTGTTTTTGGCATGACCGAATCCGGATTGCGTGAAGTGAGCAACCCATCGGCGCTGTTTTTGTCGCGCCATGCCAACCCGGTGCCGGGTTCCTGTACCACGGTGACGCTGGAAGGCTCGCGCCCGCTGGCTGTGGAAATTCAGGCCTTGCTCGATGACAGCGCCAGCGGCATTCCGCGCCGACTGACGGTGGGGCTCGAGCAAAACCGTCTGGCCTTGCTGTTGGCGGTGTTGCATCGTCACGGGGGCATTTCCTGCGGCAGCCAGGATGTGTTTGTCAATGCGGTGGCCGGGGTTCGTATTGCTGAGCCTGCAGCTGATCTGGCCATCCTGCTGGCTTTGGTGTCGAGCTTGCGCAACCGTCCGCTGCCCAGCGATTGGGTGGTGTTTGGCGAAGTGGGGTTGGCCGGCGAGGTGAGGCCGGTTCAGCGTGGGCAGGAGCGTTTGCGAGAGGCGGCCAAACTGGGGTTCGGCGTGGCTCTCATGCCCCGTGCCAACGCCCCGCGTCAAGCTCCGGAAGGGATTCGTGTGTTGCCCGTGGAGCGGGTGGAAGAAGCCATTCAGTCCTGGCGTGAAGGGTCATAACCGAGGTCAGGCCGGATTACTTCACCGCTCCGGCCACGGCTTTGCGGGCCGAGCCAGGTCAGATAAAAAGGCAGCAAGGACTCCGGTTTGGGGAGATTCTCAGGAACTTCGCCAGGATGGGTGCGGTGGCGCATGGGAGAGGACACCGGTCCCGGGATCAGCACATTGAAGCGCAAGTTGGGATTGTCTTGGTGCTCTGCGGCAAACAGTTCTGCCAAAGCGATGAGCGCAGCCTGGGATAAACCAAAGCCGCCCCAGTAGGGGCCCGGATTGAGTCCATGCTCTTCGGCGCTGAAGAGCACGGCCGCATCTTCGGCGCCTTCCAGCAAAGGCAGGCAGGCGCGGGTGAGGGCGAAGGGGGCCATCAGGTTGGTGGCAAAAGCAGCTTCCCAATGCTTCAGTCGCTGATGTTCCAGTTTGCTCAGCTTGATGAATTGGGCGGCACTGTGCAGGATGCCATCGAGGCGCCCGAGTTGATGGGCCAGGGTAGCGGCCAGGGCATTGAAGCGGGGATCATCGGCTTCAGCAAGATCGAAGGGCATGATTACCGGCTGCGCCCCCCCGGCCGCCAGAATATCGTCGTAGACTCCATCCAGGCGTTTTTCATGACGACCCAACAAGACAACAGTGGCACCGGCAAGGGCCAGGGCCCGGGCAGCATGGCGTCCAAGTCCGGAACTGGCCCCGGTGACCAGGATCACGCGATCCGCAAATTCCATACGTCACATCTCTCCATCGACGATCGGCCTCGATGCTTAACTCAGACCGGGCGGGTCTGCTGACGAAAACCGGCCAGCACCAAAGCCATGAACACCAGTGCGCTAACCGAAGCGCTCAAGTGGCTCATATCGAACCCGCCGAGGGCCAGAGGATTGCCGAGAAGCTCGCCAATATCCGCGCCGAAGGGTCGCAACAGAACCAGGGTCGAGCAGAATAGCACAGTCCGTGACAACGATGTCCTGGTGTACAGGATGGCGGCAATCGCGCCCAATCCAAGCAACAGGAATGGGCGTTCGTTGCCCCATGCATGAGCCGTCCAGTCTCCGAGCAGGGTGCCCAGGGTTTCGGAAATGAGGATGGCCATCCAGTACAAGGGTTCGTCACGGTGTTGTGGTCGAGAAGGGGAGATGTGACCCGAGATCAGTTTCCAGAAGGCCAGAATGGTCGCCAGCAGACAGACACCGAGTGCGATGAGGGCGGGTTCGGTCAGGGTGCTCAGGGAACGGGCTTGATCGGCCACGGCATTGCCCAGCAAGGTCGCCCCAAGCATGGTCGTCCAATAAAGCCAGGGACGAAAGGTCCGTGCGGTCCATTGTCCCATCAGGCTGATGGCGAACGCCAGGGCGAGCAGCCCCAGGGTCTGGTGCTCATCAAGGTTGAGCGCCGCGGCTCCGGACCTGCCGGCGGTTTCAGCCAGCGTTGCCGCGGCCAGGGCAAGGGTCCAGTAGACCGGGGTGATGGCAGGAACCTTGCCGGATTGGGTCGGGTTGGGGATCATGCTGGTCTCCTTGAAAGCGTGGTGATGGAGAGCATGATGGGGCAAGGAACTTAGCCAGGGATTAACGTTTGATTTGGGAAAACTTAACATGTATTCGCGTCGGCATCACCGTCGGCATCACCGAACTTGCCAAGCATGGGAGGTAGGAGTAGCATGAAATAATATGTGATGAAACTTGCATGGAAGATTAAATGCCATGGAAAACAGAACGGTTCGTCTGAGCGTCCTGATCGACCCCGTTAAAAAAGAGATTTTTGAAGAAATCTGCCGTTTGCACGATCAAACCCCTTCCCAGGTGGTGCGTCAGATGGTACGGGAATTCATCCATACCCATGGCGGGACCGAGCAGATTGCGCGCATGCCGCGCAACGGGATGACACGGGACTGACATGCCCCATGCGCTGCCTACCATGGTCATCCTCCTGTTGGGGTGGCTGGGCTGTGGGGTTCTGGGTTTTCTGTTGCCCCCCAGGTTGTGGCGGCGTTTGCTCTTTCCGTTGCTGGCTCTGAGTGCGGCGATCCTGGCGGTGCGGTTGTCTTGCTGGGAGGGCGGGGTGGAAACGCTGGTCTTGCCGGCAGGCATTCCCGGACTGGCGTTGCATTTCCGGCTCGATCCGTTGGCGGCTTTTTTTCTGGTGTTGCTGGGCTGGGTGGCTGTCGGCGTAGCGCTGTACGCCACCGGCTATTTTGCGGCCATGAGCCGGGATCAGCCGGCGACGTTTCGACGGGTTGCGGTAGGTTATCCCGGTTTCATGGCCGCCATGGGATGGGTCATATTGGCCGATGATGCCTACACTTTCATGGTGGCCTGGGAATTCATGGCTCTGACCTCCTGGTTTTTGGTGGTGCTCGACCATGACATCGATGAGATCCGCCAGGCTGGCTACCTGTATCTGTTGATGGCCCACCTGGGGGCACTCACCTTGGTGGCTGCTTTTGCGTTGCTGGCCCAGGGCGGCGATGTTGCCTTCGAGAGCATGCGTCATGCCCATCTTTCATCGACACGGACCAATCTGGTATTTCTCCTGGCCCTGGCTGGTTTTGGTGCCAAGGCCGGGATTTTGCCGTTGCACGCCTGG
>JAJYQG010000049.1 GCA_021794775.1 Pseudomonadota bacterium | reverse complement strand
ACGCTTGCTGGAACTCAAAGCGCCTGAAATCATCGTGCGCAATGAAAAACGTATGCTTCAGGAGGCCGTCGATTCGCTGCTGGATAACGGTCGTCGCGGTAAAGCCATGACGGGCGCCAACAAGCGTGCCTTGAAGTCACTGGCCGATATGATCAAGGGTAAGAGCGGACGTTTCCGGCAGAATCTGCTCGGAAAACGGGTCGATTATTCCGGACGCTCGGTGATTGTGGTGGGCCCGCAGTTGAAACTGCACCAATGTGGTTTGCCGAAGAAAATGGCGCTGGAACTCTTCAAGCCGTTTATTTTCCACAAACTTGAAGTTTTGGGACTGGCCACGACCATCAAGGCTGCCAAACGTATGGTCGAACAAGAAATTCCCGAAGTTTGGGATATTCTGGAAGACGTCATTCGTGAACATCCGGTATTGCTCAACCGCGCGCCAACGCTCCACCGTCTCGGCATTCAGGCTTTTGAACCGGTGCTCATCGAGGGCAAGGCCATTCAACTGCATCCGTTGGTTTGTGCTGCCTTCAATGCGGACTTTGACGGCGACCAGATGGCCGTTCATGTGCCCTTGTCGCTGGAAGCCCAGATGGAAGCACGGACGCTGATGTTGGCTTCGAACAATGTGCTCTCACCGGCCAACGGTGACCCCATCATTGTTCCCTCGCAAGACATCGTTTTGGGTCTGTATTACATGACCCGCGAGCGTGTCAATGCCCGAGGTGAAGGCATGGCTTTCTCCGATGTGGGTGAAATAGTGCGCGCCTATGAGGCTCGTAAAATCGATGTGACGGCACATGTTTCTGTGCGTTTGCAGGAAACTGTGCGTGATGAACAAGGCGTCGCGTCGCGCCGTACCACCCGTTATGAGACCACGGTTGGACGTGCCATGCTCTCGGAAATTCTGCCTGAAGGGTTGCCTTTCTCCTATATCAACAAGGCACTCAAAAAGAAAGAAATATCTCGTTTGATCAATGCAGCCTTCCGTCGTTGCGGTATCAAAGAAGCCGTGGTTTTTGCCGATAAGCTGATGACCATGGGATTTACCATGGCGACGCGAGCGGGCATCTCGATTTGCGTTGATGACATGTTGGTGCCCAATGAAAAAGAAACCATCATTGCTTCAGCCGAAGGCGAGGTGAAAGAAATCGAGAGCCAGTACACCTCCGGTCTGGTGACCCAGGGTGAACGCTACAACAAGGTTGTGGATATCTGGGGCAGAGCTGGTGATCATGTGGCCAAGGCTATGATGGATCAGCTCGGGCGTGAGCCTGTTGTGAATCGCAGTGGAGAAAAAACCACACAAGAATCGTTCAACGCCATTTATATGATGGCGGATTCGGGAGCTCGCGGTTCTGCGGCGCAGATTCGTCAGTTGGCCGGGATGCGCGGTCTGATGGCCAAGCCCGATGGTTCTATCATCGAAACGCCTATCACGGCCAACTTCCGTGAAGGCCTGAATGTGTTGCAGTACTTTATTTCTACCCACGGTGCTCGTAAAGGTTTGGCGGACACAGCGCTGAAGACCGCCAATTCGGGCTACTTGACCCGTCGTTTGGTCGATGTCACCCAAGATCTGGTGGTGGTAGAACAGGATTGTGGCACCGAACAGGGGATGGTCCTTAAGGCCTTGGTGGAAGGCGGTGAGGTGATCGAGCCGCTGCGCGACCGTGTACTGGGTCGTGTGACTTCCAACGATGTGATCCATCCCGAAACGCAAGAGGTGTTGGTTCCTGCCGGTTACTTACTGGACGAAGATGCCGTCAACGAAGTAGAGGCGGCTGGCGTCGATGAAGTGAAAGTTCGTACGCCTCTCACCTGTGAAACCCGTTATGGTCTCTGTGCGCAATGCTATGGTCGGGACTTGGGTCGAGGGGGGTTGGTCAATGTGGGCGAAGCCGTGGGCGTGATCTCGGCACAGTCCATTGGCGAACCCGGAACTCAGCTGACGATGCGTACCTTCCACATTGGGGGGGCAGCTTCCCGTGCGGCCGTGGTCAGCCAGGTCGAAAGCAAATCCAATGGGTTGGTACGCTTCACCCAGACATTGCGAGTGGTCTCCAATGCACGTCACGAACAAATTGTCATCTCGCGTAGCGGTGAAGTCATCATTGTGGATGATTCCGGTCGTGAGCGTGAACGGCATAAGGTGCCTTACGGCTCGACCCTCCTGGTGACCGAGGGAGCCAGGGCCAAGGCAGGCCAGATTCTGGCGACATGGGATCCTCATACCCGACCCATCATCACGGAATACGCTGGGGAAGTACGCTTCGAGAATGTTGAAGAAGGGGTTACCGTCGCCAAACAAATCGATGAAGTCACCGGTTTGTCCACCCTTGTCGTCATCGATCCCAAGCGTCGTGCCGGGGCGGCCAGCAAAGGGGTGCGACCCCAGGTCAAACTGCTGGATGAGAAGGGCAAGGAGGTCAAGCTGGTGGGCACCGAACAGGCTGTCAACATAACCTTCCAGGTTGGTGCCATTATCACCGTTAAAAATGGTCAGCAGGTTGGTGTCGGGGAGGTTCTGGCCCGTATTCCTCAAGAGTCATCCAAGACTCGCGACATTACCGGTGGCTTGCCACGGGTGGCTGAACTGTTTGAGGCGCGTTCGCCCAAAGATGCTGGATTGTTGGCTGAAATCACAGGGACTGTCTCGTTCGGTAAAGATACGAAGGGCAAACAGCGGCTTGTTATTACCGATACCGATGGCATCGCACATGACTATCTGATTCCAAAGGACAAACACGTCACCGTTCACGATGGCCAGGTTGTGAATAAGGGTGAAATGATCGTTGATGGTCCCTCGGATCCTCATGATATTCTTCGTCTCCTGGGTATCGAGGCGTTGACCCGTTACATCACCGATGAAGTCCAGGATGTGTATCGCTTGCAAGGCGTGAAGATCAACGATAAGCATATTGAGGTGATCGTCCGGCAAATGTTACGGCGTGTGCAGGTTCTGGATGCGGGAGAAAGCCGTTTCATCCCTGGTGAGCAAGTTGAACGCGCCGAGTTCCTGGAAGAAAACGAACGGGTGGTCGCTGATAACAAGCGTCCGGCCACCTTTGAGAATGTGCTGCTGGGCATTACCAAAGCCTCACTCTCGACAGACTCGTTCATTTCTGCGGCTTCCTTCCAGGAAACCACTCGCGTGTTGACTGAGGCGGCCATCATGGGCAAACGGGACGATCTGCGTGGTCTCAAGGAAAATGTCATTGTGGGCCGCTTGATTCCTGCGGGTACCGGGCTGGCTTATCACAGCGCGCGTCACCGCCAGTCCGACAAGACCGCAACAGCCAATGCAAACGATGAGTTTTTGATGGTGGAACCCCTGGTGCCTGTGGAAAGCGGAGAGTCCAGTGTTGCTTGACAAGAGTAAAAGGGTAAATTATAATCGACAGTCTTTTTACGGGCTTGGGTTCTGCTCGTCACACGTAAGCTGTCCTTACAAGGTTTAATGCTATGCCAACAATCAACCAGTTGATTCGCAAGCCGCGAGTCGCCCAAAAGGCCAAAAGCAAGGTACCTGCGCTGGCCAAGTGTCCGCAGAAGCGTGGTGTATGCACCCGTGTCTATACCACGACGCCCAAGAAGCCTAACTCCGCACTGCGGAAGGTGGCTCGTGTACGTTTGACCAACGGGTTCGAAGTGACCAGCTACATCGGTGGCGAAGGCCATAATCTGCAAGAACACTCGGTGGTCTTGATTCGTGGCGGTCGTGTCAAGGACTTGCCTGGGGTCCGCTACCATACGGTGCGCGGTAGCCTGGATACAGCGGGTGTGAAGGATCGTAAACAAGGTCGGTCGAAGTACGGCGCGAAGCGTCCCAAGACTGCTTGATTTTTTGAACATTGAAGAGAGGCTGTTGTTATGCCACGTCGCAGAGAAGTACCGAAGCGCGAAGTTCTGCCAGATCCCAAGTTTGGCAGTGTTGATATCTCAAAATTCGTCAACGTTATCATGACGTCGGGCAAAAAGTCGGTGGCTGAGCGCATTGTTTATCGCGCCATGGATGTCATCAACCAAAAGCCGGGAAAAAACGCTGTCGATGTTTTCCTTGCGGCGCTCAACAATGCTCGCCCCATCGTCGAAGTCAAAAGCCGGCGTGTGGGGGGGGCCAATTACCAGGTTCCCGTAGAAGTCAGAGCCAATCGTCGTACGGCACTGGCCATGCGCTGGTTGCGTGAAGCTGCGCGCAAGCGTGGGGAAAAGTCCATGGGCTTGCGCTTGGCGGGAGAGTTGATCGATGCTGCTGAAGGACGCGGCGGAGCCATCAAGAAGCGCGAAGAAGTGCACCGCATGGCGGAGGCCAACAAGGCATTCGCCCATTATCGGTTCTGATGGCGGCAAAGAAGGACTGATAAAAGTGTGGGCCCGGATGATCCGGGCCTTTGGCGTATCAAACCAACTGAAACGGATGAGACAAAGTGGCACGTAAAACCCCCATCGAACGTTACCGCAACATCGGCATTTCCGCGCATATTGATGCGGGGAAGACCACTACGACCGAACGTATTCTGTTTTATACCGGCGTCTCTCATAAGATTGGCGAGGTGCACGATGGTGCGGCGACCATGGACTGGATGGAGCAGGAGCAAGAGCGTGGCATCACCATCACGTCGGCGGCGACCACCTGTTTCTGGCGCGGGATGGAAGGTAAGTACCCTGAACATCGCATCAACATCATCGACACACCGGGGCACGTAGACTTTACCATCGAGGTGGAGCGCTCCATGCGCGTACTGGATGGTGCCTGCATGGTGTACGATTCCGTGGGCGGTGTGCAACCTCAGTCCGAGACCGTTTGGCGCCAAGCCAATAAATACGGTGTTCCGCGTCTGGCGTTTGTCAATAAAATGGACCGGGTTGGCGCCGATTTTTTTAAGGTGTACAACCAAATTCGCGAGCGCTTGCGTGGTAATCCTGTCCCCATTCAGGTTCCCATCGGGGCCGAAGAACAGTTTGCCGGTGTGATCGACCTCGTTCAAATGAAGGCCATTTTCTGGGACGATGCGTCGCAGGGGATGAAGTTCGAGTACCGCGATATTCCCGCAGATTTGGCCGATACGTCCGAAGAGTGGCGTGAAAAAATGATTGAAGCGGCGGCCGAGTCGTCAGAAGAATTGATGAACAAGTACCTTGAAACGGGTGAGCTGAGCGAAGCTGAAATCCGCCAAGGTTTGCGTGCCCGTACCGTGGCAGGCGAAATTGTCCCAATGTTGTGTGGCAGTGCTTTCAAAAACAAAGGCGTGCAAGCCATGCTTGATGCCGTCATCGAGTATCTTCCGTCGCCCGTTGACATTCCTCCTGTGGAAGGAGAACTGGAAAACGGTCAGATGGCTGCGCGCAAAGCGGCTGATGAAGAGCCCTTTTCGGCTCTGGCCTTTAAGATCATGACCGATCCTTTTGTGGGGCAGCTGATTTTCTTCCGCGTTTATTCCGGGGTCATCAACTCGGGCGACACGATCTACAACCCCATCAAGGGGCGTAAAGAGCGGGTCGGCCGTATTCTCCAGATGCATGCCAACCAGCGCGAAGAAATTAAAGAAGTTCGCGCCGGGGATATCGCAGCTGCGGTTGGACTGAAAGAGGCGACAACCGGGGATACGTTGTGCGATCCTGAAAAAGTAATCACTTTGGAAAAAATGGAGTTCCCTGAGCCCGTCATCTCACAGGCCGTGGAACCGAAAACCAAGGCGGATCAGGAAAAGATGGGCATTGCGCTCAACCGTCTGGCACAGGAAGATCCTTCCTTCCGTGTTGGTACCGACGAAGAATCTGGGCAGACCATCATTTCCGGAATGGGTGAGTTGCACCTGGAAATCATCGTGGACCGGATGAAGCGTGAGTTTGGTGTAGAGGCCACCGTGGGCAAGCCCCAAGTGGCTTACCGCGAAACGATTCGCAGTTTGGTTGAGAATGCTGAAGGAAAATTCATCAAGCAAAGCGGTGGTCGGGGCCAATATGGCCACGTGGTGCTCAAGGTTGAGCCCAATGAAGTTGGAGCCGGTTTTACGTTTGTTGATGCCATCAAGGGAGGTGTGGTTCCCCGTGAGTATATTCCTGCTGTGGAAAAGGGCTTGATCGATACCTTGCCCAATGGCGTACTTGCTGGCTTCCCTATCGTCGACGTCAAGGTCACGTTGCATTTCGGTTCTTATCATGATGTGGACTCCAACGAAAATGCGTTCAAGATGGCGGCTTCGATGGCTTTCAAGGATGGTATGCGCAAAGCCAGCCCGGTATTGCTTGAGCCCATGATGGCGGTTGAGGTGGAAACTCCACCTGAATTCATGGGAAATGTGGTCGGTGATTTATCATCACGTCGTGGCATGGTCCAGGGCATGGAAGATGTGGCAGGCGTCAAAGTTGTCAAAGCAGAAGTTCCGTTGGCTGAAATGTTTGGCTACTCGACTTCATTGCGTTCGGCAACCCAAGGCCGTGCAACCTACACCATGGAATTCAAGCATTATTCGGAAGCTCCGCGTAATGTGGCCGAAGCAATCATCAACAAGAAATAACCCTTTTACCAATTAGTTTAGAGGCTGACGATTATGGCGAAGAGCAAGTTTGAGAGGACGAAGCCGCATGTGAATGTGGGGACGATTGGCCACGTGGACCACGGGAAGACGACGCTGACGGCGGCGCTGACGATTGTATTGTCGAAGAAGTTTGGTGGAGAGGCGAAGTCGTACGATCAGATTGATTCGGCGCCGGAAGAGAAGGCGCGAGGGATCACGATCAATACGGCGCATGTGGAGTACGAGACGACGACGCGGCATTATGCGCACGTAGACTGTCCTGGACACGCGGATTATGTGAAGAACATGATCACGGGTGCGGCGCAGATGGATGGTGCGATTTTGGTGGTGTCGGCGGCGGATGGCCCGATGCCGCAGACGCGGGAGCACATTTTGTTGGCGCGCCAGGTGGGTGTGCCGTACATTGTGGTGTTCATGAACAAAGCGGACATGGTGGACGACAAGGAACTGCTGGAACTGGTGGAGATGGAAGTTCGGGAGTTGTTGTCGAAATACAATTTTCCTGGGGATGACACCCCGATCATCATTGGAAGCGCGTTGAAGGCGCTGGAAGGTGATCAGTCTGAGGTGGGTGAGCCGGCGATTTGGAAGTTGGCGGAAGCGTTGGACACTTACATACCTGAGCCGAAGCGTGCGATAGATGGTGCGTTTTTGATGCCTGTGGAAGATGTGTTTTCGATATCGGGACGCGGGACGGTGGTGACGGGTCGTGTGGAACGGGGGATTGTGAAGGTTGGGGATGACATCGAGATTGTGGGGTTGAAGGCCACGCAGAAGACGGTGTGTACTGGGGTTGAGATGTTCCGCAAGCTGCTGGATCAAGGGCAGGCTGGTGATAACGTTGGGGTATTGTTGCGCGGGACGAAGCGAGAAGATGTTGAGCGAGGTCAAGTGTTGGCGAAGCCTGGGTCGATCACGCCGCACACGAAGTTCACGGCTGAGATTTATGTGTTGTCGAAGGATGAAGGGGGTCGTCACACGCCGTTTTTCCAGGGGTATCGTCCACAGTTTTACTTCCGCACGACGGATGTGACGGGTGCGATCGAGTTGCCGGCTGGGACGGAGATGGTGATGCCTGGAGATAACGTATCGGTGACGGTGGCATTGATTGCGCCGATTGCGATGGAAGAAGGGTTGCGGTTTGCGATTCGTGAAGGTGGTCGTACCGTTGGTGCTGGCGTCGTCGCCAAAGTGATCGAGTAAAACAACAGGCCAGTAGCTCAATTGGCAGAGCGACGGTCTCCAAAACCGTAGGTTGGGGGTTCGAGACCCTCCTGGCCTGCCATGTAGAAGGAAACAACAACGCTCATGGCGGATAAGATTAAGTTTCTCCTGGCTATCGCCTTGGTGGTCGCCGGGTTGGCTGGTTATTACCAGTTGGCAGACCATATGCTGGTACTGAGGGTTCTGTCCGTTCTGGCAGGGTTGGCGCTCGGTGGGGCTGTGGCATGGTTTACCGTGCCGGGTCAGGACTTCTACCGATTTTCTCAGGACGCGGTGGTGGAAGCGCGCCGTGTGGTTTGGCCCACGCGCAAAGAAACATGGCAGACCACCCTGGCTGTATTTGCTTTGGTGATCGTCATGGGAATATTTCTCTGGCTGGTGGACTGGGGCTTCCTGGTGGCAGTGCAACGATTGATGGGAAGGACCGAATGATGACGATGCGCTGGTATGTGGTACATGCCTATTCCGGCTTTGAGAAGAGCGTGCAGCGCGCCCTGAAGGAGCGTGTGGCCCGTGCCGCCATGGAAGACCAGTTTGGGGACATTCTGGTTCCGGTTGAAGAAGTGGTGGAAATGAAAGGTGGCCAAAAAACCATCAGTGAACGAAAATTCTTTCCGGGCTATATCCTGGTCCAGATGAACATGACCGATGAGACATGGCATCTCGTCAAGAGCACTCCCAAAGTAACCGGTTTTGTGGGTGGAAAAGCCAACAAGCCGACGCCCATCACCGATAAGGAAGTGCAAAACATTCTCAATCAGGTTCAGGAAGAGATC
>JAJYQG010000216.1:1832-8579 GCA_021794775.1 Pseudomonadota bacterium | reverse complement strand
CCAAGAATTAATAATTCAATGTATGAAGAAAAATATTTTGATGACTGCCTTACCAATCCTACTGATGACAATTGCAAAGGCGCAGGATTTTGCAATCAAACGAGTTGAGCTGGAAGGCGAAAAAGGGTTCCGTCATCGTGAAGAAAGCATCCTCGGCGAACTGACTGAACGTCAAGGTATCGGTTTGGCCACAGGGGGCGGAGCCGTCCTGAGCACGGTCAACCGTCAACGCCTGAAGACCCACGGGATTGTCATCTATCTGCGCGGCACCGTGGATCAGTTATGGCATCGAACGCGCCACGACCGGCACCGACCCCTGTTGCAAACCGCTGACCCGCGCAGCCGATTGCAAGAATTGTATGAAACCCGCGATCCGCTGTACCGCGAAGTGGCTCACCTCATTCTGGATACTACCCAACAAAGCCCGCAAAAACTCGCCGTCCAACTGGAAATGGAAATCGATAGCTATGTCGCACAGCACCCTGCAGGTTAATGTCTCCCCTTCTTACCCCATTCACGTCGGATCGGGGTTGCTGCAACGGGGCGAACTGCTGGCACCTCATCTCACAGGCAGATGCTGTGCGGTTGTAACCAACAGTACGGTCGCACAATGGTATCTGGAACCGCTGACCCACACCCTTGAAACCTTGGGCCAAACCATCATCCCCATCATTCTGCCGGATGGTGAAGCTTTCAAGACCCGCGCCACCTTCGACCATATCCACGATTGCCTGCTGGAACATCGTGCTGACCGCAAAACCACCGTCGTGGCCTTGGGCGGAGGGGTAGTAGGCGATCTCGCGGGATACGCTGCCGCAACCTTTCTGCGCGGTGTTTCCTTGATTCAAGTGCCAACAACGCTCTTGTCTCAAGTCGATTCTTCCGTTGGGGGGAAAACCGGGATTAACCACCCCCTCGGCAAGAATATGATTGGGGCTTTTCATCAACCCAAGCTTGTTCTCATCGACACCGATACCCTGGCCACTTTGCCGCAACGCGAGTTTCTTGCCGGCCTTGCCGAAGTCATCAAATATGGCTTGATTCGCGACCTGACCTTTTTTGAGTGGCTGGAGTCCCATGCCTCCGCTTTGTTACAGCGTCAACATGAAGCCATGTCTCACGCCATTTTAACGTCCTGTCATAACAAAGCCGACGTGGTGGCTGCCGACCCTCTGGAACAAACAGGAGAACGCGCCTTACTCAATCTCGGCCATACCTTTGGCCATGCCATTGAAGCAGGCATGGGTTATGGTGTGTGGTTGCATGGCGAGGCCGTGGCAGCAGGCACCCTTCTCGCCGCCGAACTTTCCCACCGTTTGGGCAGGCTGACGCGCACGGAAGTTGATCGTATGCTTCAGTTGTTCCAGCTTTTTGGTCTGCCCACATGCGCCCCCGATCTTGGCGTAGAGCGCTGGCTCTCTCTGATGCTGGGCGACAAGAAAGTCGAAAACGGGGTCATGCGTTTCGTACTGCTCAACCATCTGGGGGCCGCAACCCTGGAAGGGATTGAAGCCGATAACCTGCTCCCCCTGCTATCCCCTGCAAGCTGCCGGTTTGTGGAGCCATCGCCCAACCGATGACCGGTTATAATAAACCCTACTTTCCGATGCCGGTGACCCATTGCCCAAACTTCTTCTCTACCCCCTGATTGCCCTGGGCGCCCTAGGCGTGGCAGCAGCCGGGCTGATTGCCATGACCTTGGCGCTGCTTTACCCCAAATTGCCCAGCCTGGATGCAGTCACCGACTATCGCCCCAAACTGCCCCTGCGGGTCTACACCTCAGACCACCAACTGATGGGCGAATTCGGTGAGGAGCGTCGTGCTGTACTTAAGCTGGAGCAGGTCCCGCTCAATATGAGGCATGCCATCCTGGCCGCCGAAGACGACCGCTTTTATCAACACGGCGCTGTCGATTTTCAGGGGGTCCTGCGCGCCATGATGGCCGATGTTTTTTCCCGTTCCGCCAAGGAAGGCGCCAGCACCATCACCATGCAGGTGGCGCGCAATTTCTTCCTCACCAACGAACGTACCCTGACACGAAAGCTCTCAGAGGTTCTGCTGTCCTACAAAATCGAGCAAAATTTGACCAAAGACCAGATTCTGGAGCTCTACATCAATCAAATTTATCTGGGTCAGCGCGCCTATGGCTTTGGTGCTGCCGCCGTGGTTTACTACGGCAAACCGTTATCTCAGCTGAGCATTGCCGAAATGGCCATGCTCGCCGGCTTGCCCAAAGCACCGTCGCGTTACAACCCCATCATCAATCCGCAGCGGGCATCATTGCGGCAACAGTACGTACTGCGCCGCATGCATGAACTCAAATTCATCAGCGATGCGGAGTACAGCCAAGCATTGCATAAACCCGGTCACGCTTCGTCCTACCACGCCAACGTGCTGACCCAGGCTGACTATGTCGCCGAGATGGTGCGCCAGTTTATGGTTCAGACCTATGGAGAAGCCGTCTACTCCAGTGGTTACAGTGTCATTACCACGCTGATCAAGACCCATCAGGAAGCCGCTGTACGCGCCGTGCGCGAGGGCGCATTGGCCTACGACCAACGCCACGGGTATCGCGGACCCGAAGCCACCGTGGAACTGCCGGCTTCCGGTGCCACCATGGCTGACTTCGAGGATGCGCTCAGCGATGTCGAGATCATCAATGAACTCTATCCTGCCATCGTGGAATCAGCCGATGACAAGGAAGTTAGTGTTTACATCAAAGGAATTGGCCCCGTCACCTTAAAGGGAACGGCGTTGACTTTTGCCCATGCCGCTCTCAGTGCGCACGCGCATCCCAACCTGCGTCTTCAACGCGGTTCCCTGATTCGAGTCGTGCGTAGCGACAAACAGGGATGGACTTTGGTTCAATTGCCCAAGGCCGAGGCCAGTCTTATTTCCCTCGACAGCCATGATGGCGCCATTCGTGCTTTGGTGGGTGGCTTTGATTTCAACCGCGCCAAATACAACCATGTCACCCAAGCCTACCGCCAGCCCGGGTCCAGTTTTAAGCCATTCATTTATTCAGCTGCGCTTGAGAAAGGTTTCACGCCTTTCACGATCGTCGATGATGGGCCCTTGGTCATCAACGATCCCAAAATCAACAACGGCCAACCCTGGGAACCGCACAACTACGAAAAAGAATATCTCGGTCCCATCCGCTTGCGTATTGCTCTGGCCAAATCGATCAACACCGTCGCCGTGCGTGTGCTGCAAGCCATCGGACCGGGTTACGCACAAGAGTACGTCAAACGTTTCGGCTTTGATGCCGCCCACCAACCCGCCTATCTCAGCATGGCTCTGGGCGCCGGGGATGTCACTCCGTTACAGATGGCAACGGCCTACGCCGTCTTCGCCAATGGCGGATTTCGCATCAAACCCTACTTCATCGACCGAATCCTCGACAGCACAGGCAAGACCGTCAGCCGAACCCAACCCGTGGTCGCTGGAGAAGGGGCCGAGCAAGTCATCGATCCAAGAAACGCCTTCATCATGACCAGCATGATGAAGGATGTCATTCGCATGGGCACAGCAGCCCATGCCATGACATTGGGCCGACAAGACTTGGCTGGCAAGACAGGAACCACCAACGATCATGTGGATGCCTGGTTCTGTGGATTCCAACCCAGCCTGGTGGCCGTATCCTGGGTTGGCTTTGATAAGCCAATGTCCCTTGGATCCCAGGAAACGGGAGCTCAAGCTGCCTTGCCCATCTGGATGAGCTACATGAGCACTGCGCTAGCATCAATCCCCGAAAGCGATGCCATCATGCCTCCTGGTATCGACGTGGTATCGATTGATCCGACTACCGGCCAACCCAGCTCATCCCCCGATCATCTGGATGACTACGCTTATGCAACCACCGCACAAAACAACTGAGGAGCTTCCATGGAAACCTTGAGCATGTTCCCTTCGCGTCGCATGCGCCGCAATCGTCGCGATGCCTTCTCGCGCCGTTTGGTCCAGGAAAATCAGTTGTCCTGCGCTGACCTGATCTACCCCGTGTTTATTCTCGAGGGTCAACACGAAACCGAGACCATCGGTTCCATGCCGGGTATCGAACGCCAAGCCATCGAACCGCTTCTCCGCACAGCCGAACGATGCTTGAGCCTGGGCATTCCTGCGATGGCACTTTTCCCCGTTATCGATCTTGCCAAGAAAACTGCCGATGCTGCAGAAGCCTGGAATCCCGATGGCCTCTTGCCGCGGACGGTGCGTTCTCTCAAAAAACGTTTTCCTGAACTTGGCTTGATCACCGATGTAGCCCTCGACCCGTATACCATCCATGGTCAGGATGGTCTGATCGACGACTCCGGTTACGTTCTCAACGACGAAACCCTCATCGCGTTGGGTAAACAAGCGGTGACCGAGGCTGAAGCCGGCGCGGACATCGTAGCTCCGTCCGACATGATGGATGGACGCATCGCCCATGTTCGTCGTGAACTGGATCAAGTGGGTCGCATCCATACCCGCATTCTCGCCTATTCAGCCAAATACGCCTCCTCTTTCTACGGCCCATTCCGAGATGCTGTCGGGTCAGGACAATCGCTTGGCAAGGGCAGCAAGGAAACGTATCAGATGGACCCCGCCAACAGTGATGAAGCACTATGGGAAGTTGGACTGGATCTGGCAGAAGGGGCCGACATGGTCATGGTCAAGCCGGGCATGCCCTACCTTGACATTGTACGACGGGTCAAAGAGCGGTTTTCCGCGCCCACTTTCGTCTATCAGGTCAGTGGTGAATACGCGATGCTGCAACAAGCCGTACTGTCAGGGGTTTTGGACGAGTCCTGTATATGGGAAAGCCTGCTATCGTTCAAACGGGCTGGAGCCGATGGGATTTTGACCTACTTTGCACTGCGCGCGGCGGAAGCTCTGAAACAGCAACGCTGATTCGTCAAAGGGGGGCTGGGCTAAAATCCTGCCATAAGGCACCAATGACAACCTGCGCTTCCTCAACCCCTTCCCGAGATACGCTGGAGAAGGGCAAGACCGTCGTCAGCGGGAGGCCCATGCCATCAAGTGCCTTGCGCACCGATTGCGCCGCTTCCATGCGAGCCCCCCTGCTCAATTTGTCGGATTTGGTCAAGAGCACAATCACCGGTTTCCCTCTGGGGGCAAACCATGTCAGCAACTGCTGGTCAAGTATCGTCAGAGGATGGCGGATGTCCATCAACAACACCAACCCGGATAACGGGGCGCGATGCGCCAGGTAGTCGGCCAGAAGGCGCTGCCAATGGAGCTTGACGGTCTTGGGAACTTCCGCGTAGCCATACCCAGGAAGATCGACCAGAAACCCATCCTCACCCAGACGAAAATAATTGATGTGTTGTGTACGACCGGGGGTCTTGCTGGAAAAGGCAAGCCGTTGTCGCAACGTCAGCGCATTGATGGCGCTGGACTTACCCGCATTGGATCGCCCAGCAAAGGCCACCTCGACACCTGCTTGCGCAGGAAGACCGCTGAGTGAATCTACGGTAATGAAGAACTGGGCACGCTTAAAAAAAGCCTCCCAGTTGATGGGCTTCTCCTCACTCATCGGCGCAACTGCTTGAAGACTTTGTCGGCCGCACTGAGCGTCTGGTCCAGTTCAACGCTGGTATGGGACGTCGAGACGAACCCCGCTTCATAGGCTGAGGGCGCCAGATATATACCCTGTTCCAGCATACCATGAAAGAAATCGTTGAAAGTTGACTTGCTCGACTCCATGACTTGTATCAGGTTTGTCGGCAGAGACTCACGGAAGTAAAGACCAAACATACCGCCCAGAGAACAGCACGACATGGCAAATCCATGCTGACGAGCGATGTCCACAATCCCTTCGGTGACGGTACGTGTCATTTCTCCAAGCCGCTCATACAAACCATCCTCTTCCGCCAGATGCAGATTCACCAAACCTGCCACGACGGCTACAGGATTGCCCGAAAGCGTTCCAGCCTGATAGACGGGACCCAGCGGTGCCAATTGTTGCATGATATCCTTACGACCTCCCAAAGCGGCAAGCGGCATACCCCCGCCAATAACCTTGCCGAACGTCGTCAAGTCTGGATGAATGCCATACACCGCCTGCGCCCCACCAAAAGCAACGCGGAAACCTGTCATCACCTCATCAAAAATCAGCAAAGCACCATGCTGTGTCGTCAGTTCACGCAAGCGCTCCAGAAAACCAGCGCGCGGCAGCACCATGTTCATGTTGCCTGCCACCGGTTCGACGATCACAGCAGCAATATCGGATCCTCGCTCGTTGAACAAAGATTCCGCCTGTCCAATATGGTTGTACTCAAGAACCAAGGTCTGAGCTGCAAGTTCCCTGGGCACCCCTCCTGAATCAGGCTGTCCAAATGTCAAGGCTCCTGAACCGGCCTTCACCAGCAAAGCGTCACCATGACCGTGGTAACACCCATCAAATTTGACGATCAAACTACGTCCGGTGTAGCCCCTGGCCAAACGGATGGCGCTCATGGTGGCTTCGGTTCCCGAACTGGTCAAACGCACCTGCTCCATGGAAGGGATCCATGTCGTAAGCTTTTCCGCAAACTCCACTTCCAGGGCCGTAGGTGCCCCAAAGCTAAGACCGCGTTCCACCACCGCTTGAACCGCCTTGACGATCGAAGGATGCGCATGACCATGCAACAGAGGGCCCCATGAGCCCACGTAGTCGATATACTCACGACCCTCCACATCCCAAACGCGGGGGCCCTGACCACGGGTCAGGAATTTTGGCGTACCTCCGACGCTGCGAAAAGCGCG
>JAJYQG010000216.1:0-1822 GCA_021794775.1 Pseudomonadota bacterium | reverse complement strand
AGGAGAATTGACCCCGCCCGGAATGACGCGTTGCGCCCGTTCAAACCATTGCTGATTGGTTACCATGATTCACCCTATCCATGAACTGACTGCCGACTTTTCATTATAGCCTTCCCTAGGCAAATACTCTGCAGTAGGCTGCTGCCTGTTCCTCAACATCCGGTGCTGTAAACAGATCAGACAATACCGCCACCGCATCCACCCCCGCCGCCCGCAAGAGGCTGGCCCGTTCGGGCGTTATCCCACCAATAGCGACGATAGGAATGTCCACTTTTGCCCGGGTTTCTCGCAACGTATTCCAAGAAACAGCCGGTGCCTCGGGTTTTGTTCGTGAAGGAAAAAAACTGCCCAGTGCCACATAATGGGCTCCAGCAGCAGCAGCGGCAACGGCACGCTCGGAATCCGCATAGCAGGATAACCCCAGAATGCCCCGACTGGCCATCTGCGGCCACTCCTGCGGCAAACCATCATCCCGACCAAGATGCCAACCATCGGCCAGATGCTGTTCCGATGGTCGTGGAGCATCGTTGATCAGCAAGGGAATACCATAGGCCTGACAAAGACCGGACAAAGCCTCGAGTTGCTCATGGCGTATCTGGGCCGGCAAGCGTTTGACACGGTACTGCAGCACACCCATGCCACCACGAAGGGCAGCACGAACGAGACCCAGCAGCCGTGCAGTATCCTCCATTTCCGGAGTAACGCCATAGAGACCGCGGATCACGCCAATTGCCTCAATGAACCTCATCATCGGGTTCTTCGCGGGCCCAAAAGAAGCGGTCGGGAATGATCTGCCCCATGCCAAGACGATAGCCTTCCTTCAGCGTTTGCCATGTATAGTCTTGGGCTTCTGCCACCGCCTCTGGAATGGATAACCCTTGGGCAAGGGTTGCTGCCACCGCACTGCTCAGGGTGCAACCCGAACCATGATAGATGCCGGGCAAACGCTCCCATGCATCGGTCCGAATCACACCTTCGCGACCATACAGCGTATTGACCACCCGAACCCCTGGCGCATGGGTACCGGTCAACAAGACATACTCGCAGCCCGTATCCAGCAACTGTCTGGCCGCATGGTGGAAGTCGAAGGTTTGGTCGTCAGAAACTTCATCATAGGCCAAACGCAACAATTCCATGGTGTTGGGGGTTACCAGGGACGTCTGGGGCAAAATCAGATCCCGCATGGCGGCCAGCATATCCTCGTTCGTCAACTCATCACCTCGACCACTGGCCAATACCGGATCAAGAATCAAAGGAATTTCCGGATAATCCGCCACAATCTCAGCAATCGCCGCTACAGCTTCCACACTCCCCAAGACGCCAAGCTTGAATACCGACACCGGTACGTCTTCAAGAATGCTTCGCGCCTGATCCGCGACCCATTCCGCATCGATGGGCAAAATATCATCGACACCCGTTGTATCCTGTACGGTTATGGCGGTGACGACCGAAAGGGGATGGCACCCCATGCTCACCAGCGTCATAAGGTCCGCTTGCAGCCCAGCCCCTCCACTGGGGTCCGTAGCAGCAAAAACCAGAACGGCAGGAGGGGCGGAGGTCATGGGTGGGTTGCTCTATGGGGAAACTCGAATTATGATGGCACTCTGGTCGGTTGCCCGATCTTCTGGGCTCGACCCGCTCAGCTCAAATTCTAACTCATTCGAGACATTCATGGATCCCGATCAAGGTTACAAAGCCTATCTGTGCCTTATTTGTGGCTATATTTACGACGAGGAAATGGGCGCGCCTGAAGATGGGATCGCTCCCGGAACCCGTTGGACAGACGTTCCCCTCAACTGGGTTTGTCCCGAGTGCGGTGCTC
>JAJYQG010000065.1 GCA_021794775.1 Pseudomonadota bacterium | reverse complement strand
CCAGGCCGAGCCCCTGATCTGGGAAGGCATCATCACAGCCAGCCACGCCAAATATCAAAGCATCTTCAGCGCGGGCGCCACGGCCAAAACAGCACGGGATCTGTTTCTCAAGGCCATTGCCATCAACCCCAACGCGCTCGATGGCTCGGCCTTGGTGAGTTTGGGAACTTTATATTACAAGGTCCCTCGAATCGGCTCATTCGGTGACACCGATAAAGCCCGGGACTATCTCGAACGCGGCTTGAAGCTTGATCCTCGCAGCATGGATGCCAACTATTTTTACGGAGAATTCCTGTACGAGCAAGGCGATAAGCAACAAGCTGCGGTTTACCTCAAACGAGCGCTCAACGCCGCACCGAGGCCGGGCCGCAAGGATGCCGACGAGGGTCGCCGTGCCGATGTTCAAACCTTGTTGGCCAAAATCGAAAACTGACGTTTCAAACCTGTAAAACTTCAACCACCCAATGGAGCATGATCCCATGAACAAGCATCTGGCCCTTTTCGCCCTCCTGGCACTTTCAACCAGCGCCCTGGCCGCCAGCAGCAACGATGGTTGGTACGCCGGCGTTTCGCTCGGCGCCAGCAACACCCAAAGCCCCAGCAACATTGCCGGCTGGACTTCGTCGAACAATGCTGTCTACGGCGCCCTCGCCGGGTATCAATTCAACCCCAACTTTGCCATCGAAGGCGCTTACACCGGCGCCGGAAAATTCTCCAATGCCTATGTGAATGGCAAAAGCGACATACTGACCCTGGATCTCCTCGGCAAGGTGGAAATCATGCCTGCCTTCGATCTCTACGGCAAACTGGGGGTCGGCAGCGCCACCAGCAAATCGGTCAATGGCCTTGGTTATGCTGGCACCACCCATACTGGGGCTACCTACGGTTTGGGCATTCAATACAACGTCAACACGGCTTGGTCGGCCCGTCTCGGTTACGACTATTACCAGTCGGCGATCAACACCCCCGCCGGAGGATCCAACTTCAGCGCCAACGTCGTCTCGTTGGCGGCACTCTATCACTTCTAAGTCACAAGCCGCCACACGCCCCGCAAGGGGCTTTACGCTGGCATTCCGCAGTCCAAACGAACAAGGCCGAGACTTACGCCTCGGCCTTGCCCATGGAACGCCTGAATCAAGATTCGGCGTCGGTTCAGCTCAATCGTCATCCTCACGACCGTAATAACCGCCGCCTCCGTAGTAAGGCGCAGGATAGCCTGGCTGAACATAGGCCGGCGCAACAGGATAGCCATAGGCTGGTTGGGGCGGCATATAGACAGGAGGCGCTGCAACCACCGGCGGTGCGGCGTACACAGGTGCCTGCTGAGCCATCATGCCGCCCACCAACCCTCCGACCAGAGCGGACCCCAGTCCCCAGGCGCCACCTTCGCCCTCACCTTCACCACCACGCCATCCATCCCCTCCGCGCCAGCCACCATCCGCATGGGCGACTCCCGTCAACAGCAAACCTGTCAACAGCAACCCCGTACCCAACCGCTTCTTCATGATCGTCTCCCTTGTCATCGTGGTGCTTCTGTTGCTTCAACGATCAACGACCGCCGGCCGTTGTCTCGGTTGGGGCCATCATGGGCCCGAATCCTTACAATTCCCTTAAGTCTGCACGAGTCGCGCTGGAATGGCAAACACGGACGATCATGCCTCGCAGCGATAGACATAAAGTGGCATCGGCTCACCCTCGTCCAGCACCTGCCAAGGCTGCACATCGGGCACGGCAAAACTGTTGCTCACCAGCCAGGCGCCAGCGTTCATCTCGTTTTGGGCCTTGCGCCACAGTTCCGGCATCGGTACGGGGGAAAGAAAAGCGTACACCATATCGTAGGCATGCAGCGGTTGATGCCAGAAACTTCCGAAATGAACCCGACAGTTGGGCAGATGCCGTGTCGTCCATTTGGCCCATAACCAGGGTAAGGGCGCCACTTCCCAACCGACAAAGCGAGCATCGGGGAAACGCTCGGCCAGGGCACATAACACCGTTCCCGTACCACAACCCAAATCGGCAAAGAGCCGGGGCCGTCGAACGGCCACCTGCTGCATCAGGGTCTCCAGTGAGGCACGGTGGGTCAGATACAAAGGTACCCGGGTGCGAAAGGTGCTCCAGTAAACCAGCGTCAAGAAACCAAATATCCCACCATAGACATACCTTGGCCAATGCAGGCACCACAACAGACCCAGCGCCGGAAAGAACATCAGGTGCAAGGGCAACCACCAGCGTGGCTGACGCAGCATACGCGCCATGACCAACGCCAGCAAAGCCTGCAGCGCAAGCCAGAGCACCCATGCTCCATTCCATTCACGGCGCACCAGGAACCACGATACCCCGAAAGCGACAATCTGTACGAAAAAGAAACGGCTCACGTTGCCCAAGACCCAAGCTGACCAACCTAAGCACGCTGGTCAAGTGAAAATGAAAATGTCAGAATGGCCATTTTAACCGAGCCCATGCCATGAAAACAGCACTTGACCTGGTTGCCGAAGCCCGCTTCCACATCACCGAAATTCCTCTGGCCGCCGCCGAAGATGCCATCCATGACGCGGATGTCCTCATCGATGTGCGCGAACCAGAAGAATATCAGGCCGGCCATATCCCCGGCGCCCTGCTGATCCCCCGTGGTTTGCTGGAATTCAAAATAGGCATGGATGCCGATCTTGCTCCCCGCGATACCCGCATTGTCCTGTATTGCAAGACCAGTGGCCGAGCCACGCTTTGCGCCCATGCCCTGCAACAGATGGGCTACCACCACGTCAAGTCGATCGCCGGTGGTTTTGATGCCTGGCAAGCCTCAGGACGGGCGGTCATCACCCTGACCACACCGCGCTTCGATTAACAGCGCGGGGCTGTCATGGAGCAATGGGCTGACGCTCTCCATGATGCCATTGGTATAAGGTAACCCGGCCGTCGGCCAGGTCTCCATTGGCATCAAAACGGATGCGGGCGGTTACCCCGGTGTAGACCAACTTCTTGAGCTGAGGAAGATACTTCTCCGGTTGGGCCGAATCGGCCTGTCGCATGGCGGCAATCAACACCCCGACCGCATCGTAACTGTACGGCGCATAATCCTCGATATCGCCAAAACGAGCCTGAAAACGTCGCTTGAAGTCCCTGCCACCGGGCATGGCTTCAAGAGGAACCCCGGGCAGGCTGCAATAGCTACCCTCCGCCGCTTCTCCTGCCAGACGGTAAAACTCGCGGGAACATCCGCCATCTCCAGTCAGAAACAACGCCGGTATGCGCAAGGCGCGGAGCTGCTTCAACAAAGGCCCGCTTTGCGCATCCATGCCGCCAAAAAAAATGAGATCGGGCGCCTGCGCCTTGATTCGTGTCAGGATCGCCAGAAAATCGGTGCTATGGTCGTCGGTATGCTCATGCATAACCACCTTCACACCCGCCCTCTGAGCGGCAAGTCCAAACTGGTCCGTCAACCCCTGACCATAGGCCGTCGCATCATCAATCAGCGCCACCGTATGGGCCTGGATACCCTGGGCAAATTGACCCAGCACCCTGCCTTGCTGCTCGTCGTTGGCCATAACCCGAAAAGCCGTGGCGAACCCCTGATGGGTGTACTTAGGGTTGGTGGCCGACGGAGAAATCTGGGGAATTCCCTCGTCCGCATAGACCCTGGAGGCAGGGATCGTCGTTCCGGAATTGAGATGTCCCACCACCCCAGCAACCCCATCATCGGCCAAACGCTGAGCGACCACGGTTGCCGCTCTAGGATCGGCGGCATCGTCTTCACTCTGCAGCTCGAAATAGACTGGCTTGCCCCCCAGATGGATCCCTTGCCGATTGGCATCGTCCACGGCCATGCGCGCGCCGTTCTCGTTATCCTTGCCAAGGTGGGACTGGGGTCCGGTCAAAGGAGAAACTGAACCAATGCGTACCACCACAGTTCCATCTGGCAAAGAGGAAACGGGCTGACGGGGACTGCAGCCGTAGAGCAACGTCAAACCGATGAGGCCACCATAACCCAGGGCCATGAACCTGCGCCTAAGAGCCATCGTGCGCCCCATCGAGCCCGTCAACGTCGGTGCGTCAGACTTAGCGCGACAATACCCACTTGACCAAGGTTTTGATGTCGGCATCGGACAGCCCGGCATTGCCACCTTTGGGCGGCATTGGCATGGCGCCCCAGACTCCACCACCACCATGGGTCACCTTGGCAATCAACTTGGCTTCCGCACCGGGTTGGCCCTTATATTTGGCCGCCACATCCTTATACGCAGGACCAAGCTTCTTTTTGTCCACGTCGTGGCAGTTCAGGCAACCGCTTTGTTTGGCCAAATCCAGGCCCGCATCGGCGCGCGCTACTGCCGCAGCACATACCAGACCCAGCGCTGTCACCACCATCAACCAGTTTTTCATGATCCACTCCTTGTTATCGTCATTCAAAAATGGGAAGACCATTGCCGTCGATTCCCTCGCTCAGGATACCGCCCCACGATGAAGAACAGATGACTCCAGAATCAGGGCAAGCGGCTCTCTTTTGGCTCAGGATTCGCCGTTGAGTCCATAACACCGGTCATGATAGTCTTTTCCCCCGTCCAGAACCAGAGGAACACACCCGCCAGAATCATGGGAAGGCTAAGCCATTGCCCCATGCTCATGCCAAAGGTCAGAAGTCCGAGGAAATCGTCGGGTTCGCGGGTAAACTCCACCAGGAAGCGGAACGTACCGTACCCCAGCAGAAACAGGGCTGAAATGCGCCCCACCGGTCGCTGCTGGCGGCTGAACCACAGCAGAATGACACTCAGCACCAATCCTTCCAGAATGGCTTCGTACAACTGTGACGGATGGCGCGAAAAACTGTCCACGCGCGGGAACACCATACCCCAGGGCACCGACGTCACACGCCCCGGCAATTCCCCATTGATGAAATTACCCAGCCGCCCGAACCCCAGACCGAAGGGCACCAGGGGCGCGACAAAGTCGGTCACCTCACGCCAGTGACGTTGGTGACGCCGGGCATAGACCCACCCCGCGAGGATCACCCCGAGAAAACCACCGTGAAAGGACATGCCACCCTGCCACACGGCAAAGATGTCGGCAGGATGGGTCAAATAAAAGGCTGGCTTGTAGAACAGCACATAACCCAGCCTGCCCCCAGCCACCACACCAACCACCACATAGGTCAGAAAGTCGTCGACCTGTTCCACCGTCCAATGGATCCAGGGTTGGGTACGGACACGCCAACGCCCCCCCCAAGCCCCAGCCATGAATCCCGCCAGGTACATCAAGCCGTACCAACGTATGGAAAAGGGGCCGATGTGCAACGCCACCGGATCGAAATCGGGATGAATCAGCATGGGTTCTCTCCCCAAAGGGCGTGGGCTTTAAGATAAAATGGAAGATTATACCCAACGTTATCCGACAGGAGATCGATATGGCCGATAACCGGCGCAGCCAAACCATCACCGCTGGCGTCCAGCGCTCCCCCAACCGAGCCATGCTGCGCGCCGTTGGTTTCACCGACGGTGACTTCGACAAGCCCATCGTCGGAGTCGCCAATGGCCATAGCACCATCACCCCCTGCAACGCCGGACTCGGTGAATTGGCCACGTTGGCCGAAGGTGCCCTGCGCAAGGCCGGCGCCATGCCACAAACCTTTGGCACCATCACCGTTTCGGATGGCATTTCGATGGGAACCCAAGGCATGAAATATTCCCTGGTATCGCGCGAAGTCATTGCCGATGCCATCGAAACAGCCACCAACGCCCAAAGCATGGACGGGGTTATCGTCATCGGAGGCTGCGACAAAAACATGCCCGGAGGCATGATTGCCATCGCGCGCATGAACATCCCGGCCATCTACGTATATGGCGGCACCATCAAGCCCGGCCATTATCATGGTCATGATCTCACCGTCGTCAGCACCTTCGAAGCCGTGGGGCAATACACTGCGGGCAAAATCTCCGAAGAGGAATTCAACGGCATCGAGCGCCATGCCTGCCCGGGTAAAGGGTCCTGCGGCGGTATGTACACCGCCAACACCATGTCGTCGGCCATTGAAGTGATGGGCATGGCCCTACCCTATTCTTCGACGCAAGCTGCCGAAGACCATGACAAAAAAGACAGCACGGTGGCCAGCGCACTGGCCCTCGTCAACGCTATTCAGCAACAAATCCTGCCGCGCCAGATCCTGACGCGCCAAGCGTTCGAGAATGCCATCGCCGTGACCATGGCCGTCGGCGGTTCTACCAATGCGGTGCTGCACCTGATGGCCATCGCCCGGGCTGCCGATGTACCTCTGACGCTGGACGACTTTGAAATCATCCGCGCCAAAGTACCGGTGCTCTGCGACTTGAAACCCTCGGGACGTTACGTGGCTACCGACCTGCACCGTGCCGGCGGCATTCCCCAGGTCATGAAGATGTTGCTGGCCCACGGGCTGCTGCATGGCGATTGCCTGACCATCACCGGCAAGACCATCGCCGAAAACCTCAAGGACATCCCCGACAGCCCCTCTCCCGATCAAGATGTGATACGCCCTTGGCACAACCCCGTCTATGCCCAAGGACATCTGGCCATTCTCAAAGGCAACCTGGCCAGCGAAGGCGCCGTCGCCAAGATTTCGGGCGTCAAGCATCCCGTCATCACGGGTCCGGCGCGGGTGTTCAACTCGGAAGAAGACGCCATGGAAGCCATTCTGGGCCATCGCATTCAGGCAGGCGATGTGCTGGTCATCCGCTACGAAGGTCCCAAAGGGGGTCCCGGTATGCGTGAAATGCTCTCCCCCACTTCGGCGCTGATCGGTGCCGGTCTGGGCGATTCGGTGGGCCTCATCACCGATGGCCGCTTTTCTGGAGGAACCTACGGCATGGTGGTGGGTCATGTCGCTCCTGAAGCCTGGGTCGGTGGCACCATCGCTCTGGTCGAAGAAGGCGATTCCATCACCATCGATGCACCTGCCCGACTGTTGCAGATCAATGTCGCCGAAGACATTCTGGCGCAACGTCGCGCCAAGTGGACAGCACCGGAGCCACGCGTGAGCCGTGGTGTGCTGGCCAAGTACGCACGTCTGGTGGGCAGTGCCAGCCGTGGCGCTGTCACCGACGAAGCGTAACAAACCGGGGCTTCAGTGGGCCAGATCGGCCCCTGTCGCCACCATGATGCGCCGGAAAAGACCCGGGAAATTGGCCAGCGTCCCCATCACGGCATAGCCATAAGGCAGTTGCGGTGCTTCGGGGACGTTTTCCAGGCTGTTGAGGTCTTTGCCCGGATGGATGTGATGATCGACATGGCGACAGTTGTTGAACGACACCAATGTCGTCACCCAATTGGTGCAGTCCCAGGTATGCTGGGGACCGACACGTTCGTAGCGCCCATCGACTTCCCGACGGTGCAGGGCAAAATGCTGGATGAAGGTAATGGACGCGTCCACCATGTACATCACCACGGTCTGAACGGTCAGAAAAAGCACGGCTTTCCAACCCGCCAGATAACCCAGCGTCACATTCAGAAGCATGTAAAAAAAGATCGGGCCGTAAACTTCGGACCAGAGGTTGCCGCGCTTATGCGCGATCTCGATACCCAGCCTGAACTGCCGGATCATGTTGCGCCGCGAGAAATCCGACAGATTGTCGGAAAGATGGCTGTAAAGACTGTCTTTGGGTGTTCCCACCAACACATGGTGACCCGCGCCATGTTCCTGGGTGTAATGGCCAAAACAAACCGTGGTAAAAAACCATTTGGCCAGACGCCGGTCCCAAAGCGCACGGCCATGCCCCAGTTCATGCCCCAGCGCATTGCCCGAACCACCCGCGGCATAACCAGACCCTGCGGCCGCCAAAATCACCAGCCACCAAGCCTCGTACTGAGCATAATACGCGCCCACCATATTCTGGAGGGTAATGCCGAGAAGCATGATCCGCAACGACCAGAAGCTCCAGTAGGGCACCGGACCCCGATAATCTGAAGCGATCCATTCCAGCAAAGGCAACCCCACAAGACCGATGAACAGGGGCCAGGCAGGATGGCCCAGCACCAAGCCCAGCGCCGGAAGCCACGCAAAGAAAACGGCCAAGGCCACGCCCGCCAAGGCCACAGGATGGGTCAGGGATGCTCGAATATTTTTCATATACCCTGCTATAATACCTCAGCGGGGGGGGGTTAGCTCAGCTGGGAGAGCGTCTGGTTCGCAATCAGAAGGTCGTGAGTTCGATCCTCATACCCTCCACCAACCCTACATCCAAAAAAGTCCAAGGACATCCATAACCAAGTGTAACTACTGGGTTTTTTGTTGTCTATTCGTCCAGAAAAGTCTAGAATGTTCCCGTGAAAGCCCGTTATGATGCGGGTAACTCTATGGGTAACTTTCTAATTTACCCAAAATCGAAAAAAAGTTACCCGTATCTTGAAAAAAAATATTTCAGGAGACGACAGGATGAAACTCACAGACATTGCCATCCGGCGAACCAAACCCAGTGATAAACCAATCAAGTTGAATGACGGCAATGGGCTTTTTCTCAGCGTTCAGAAGTGGCTCGGTTTGTTTGAACAGAATAACCCCGATAGATAAGTGCCAAGGGGCGGGTTGAAAACGGTGCAGAGTTGTCCATCAGCGGCGGTTGTGG
>JAJYQG010000175.1 GCA_021794775.1 Pseudomonadota bacterium | reverse complement strand
CGGTGGCCGCCGACTCCTGAACGACACAAGCGCTCAGGCAAAAAACCGTTACCGCCAGGAGGATGCGCGTTGCACCCTATCCTGGCCCCGTGAGGACCATCTGGAACTGAGATTCGACGAATCCCAGTGGGCCGTCACCCCTGGCCAATCGGCGGTGCTGTACCGGGACGAAGTCTGCCTCGGCGGCGGCATCATCACCGCCTGATCCGAACGGCTACGGATTGGCGGGCGGCATCGTCTCGCGGAACGACTTTCTCTGCCCCAGTTTGTCCGCGAGTTGAACCAGATTGGGGTAGGTTATGCGCCAGGTTAGTTCGGGGAACCGGAAATCCAGCCAGAACAGCAAGGCTCCCGTGGCCAGATCGGAGAGGCTCAGACTGTCACCCGTACACCAGGCATGCCCCCCCAGCTCCTGGGCCATGAGCGCCAAACCGCGCTCCATCTTGCCCTTCTGTTTTTCCATCCAGGCGGGACTTCGTTCGCCGACGGGGCGACGCTTTTCCAGAACAATGGCCACCCCGGCATCGAGAATGCCATCTGCCATGGCTTCCCAGCGTTTCACCACCGCGCGCTCCCGTGGCGTGGCGGGAATCAGATGCCCAACCGGGCTGATGGCATCCAAATATTCGGTGATGACCTGGGAGTCGAAAAGGGTCAATCCATCGTCCAGAACCAGCGCCGGAATCTTGGCCAGCGGGTTATGACGTTCGATCACGGGCGCCGCCCCCACCATGGCATCGGTCACAAATTCGAAATCGATATGTTTTTCCAGCAGAACCACCCGCACCTTACGCACAAAGGGGCTGGTCACCGAACCCAGAAGCTTCATGATGTCTGACCTCATCGTCTTGGCAAAAGCTGATTATAGGTCATATTTCCCGCCTCATCGATCTGCTAGAATGCGCTCTTTCCTTCCTGTTGTGAATCGCCATGGCCTTTCCATCCCTGACCGCACTTTCCCCCCTGGACGGCCGCTATGCCGCTCAACTGAACGACTTGCGCCCCTACTTCAGCGAATTCGGACTGATCCATTACCGCTTGCGCATCGAGGTATCCTGGCTGGTTCATCTCGCCGACAACCCGGACATCGCTGAAATCCGCGCCTTTTCACCGGAGACCAGCGCCCAACTGGATCAACTGGTCGGTCAGTTTTCGCCAGGGGATGCGGCGCAGATCAAGACCATCGAGAACCGCACCAATCACGATGTCAAAGCGCTTGAGTACTGGCTGCGCGAACGCCTTTCCGGCAATGCCGAGATCAATGCCTGCGCAGAATTCATCCATTTCGGTTGCACTTCGGAAGACATCAACAACCTGTCCCATGCGCTGATGCTCTCCGATGCCTGCCGGCATGTGCTGTTCCCTGCTGTGGATCGCCTGATCGACCATCTGGACAACCTGGCCCAGGATCTTGCCGCCACCCCCATGCTGGCGCGCACCCATGGACAGACCGCCACCCCCACCACCGTTGGCAAGGAACTGATCAACGTTGTCGCCCGCCTCAGACGCCAGCGCCAACGCCTGGGTGGAATCGCCCTGCTCGGCAAGTTCAACGGCGCTGTGGGCAACTACAACGCCCATATCAGCGCCTATCCCGAACTCGACTGGCCGCACATTGCCCGCACCTTCGTCGAAGGGCTCGGCTTGCATTTCAACCCCCTCTCGACCCAGATCGAACCCCACGATTCGCTGGCCGAACTGATGCAAGGGTTTTCGCTGCTCAATACCATCCTCATCGATCTCAACCGCGATCTCTGGGGTTACATTTCACTGGGTTACTTCCGGCAACGCCCCAAGGAAGGGGAGGTGGGCTCTTCCACCATGCCCCATAAGGTCAACCCCATCGATTTCGAAAATTCGGAAGGCAATCTCGGCCTGGCCAACGCCCTCATGGGTCATCTCGTAGAAAAGCTTCCCATCTCGCGCTGGCAGCGCGACCTGACCGACTCCACCGTGCTGCGCAATCTGGGGGTCGGGTTGGGTCATGGCCTGCTCGGCTACCTCTCTTGCCTCAAGGGACTCAACAAGCTGGCTTACGACCAGGCCAGACTGGCGCAGGACCTGGACCATGCCTGGGAAGTGCTGGCCGAACCGATCCAGACCGTGATGCGCAAACATGGCATTGCCAATGCCTACGACAAGCTCAAGGATATGACGCGCGGCAAACCCATCTCGAAGGAAATGTTGCAGGAATTCATCGCCACATTACCCATCCCGGACACCGACAAAGCGCGCCTCGCCGCGCTCACGCCCGCCACCTACACCGGCCTGGCGGAAGACCTCACGCGTCAGTACCGCTGATTGGGCAGATCGTTGATCAGCTGCGCCGCAGGGAGTGGCGCAGTGTCGCCAGCATGACCGGCACCAGGGTCAGGGCCACGATGCCGAGGATCATGAACGTCAAATGTCCTTTGACAAAGGGGATGTTGCCGAACAAACGACCGGCCAGCAGCAGTGAACCGACCCAAGCCAAGGCTCCGATGGCATTGAACAGGGCAAAGCGCCCGTGGGCCATGTCCCCCACCCCGGCAACGAACGGAGCGTAAGTGCGCACGATGGGCACAAAGCGCGCCAGCACGATGGTTTTGCCGCCATGGCGTTCGTAAAACGCATGGGCCTCGACCAGATGACGCGGGTTGAAGAGCGCCGAACGCTCCCAATGGAACACCTTGGGGCCGATCCAGCGTCCAATCTGAAAATTGAGCTGATTGCCGAGAAAAGCCCCCGCTGAAAGCACCACGAACAACAAAGGCAGATTGAAAGGGCCTGGGTGCAGCACCTGCCCCGAAGCAACGGCCCCTGCAACGAACAGCAAGGTATCGCCCGGCAGCAAAGGGGCAATCACCAACCCGGTCTCACCAAAAATGATCAGAAACAGAATCAAATCTGCCGCATAGCCATAATGCTGGCTCAACGACACCAGATTCTGATCAAGATGGGACAAAAAATTAATGAATTCCACGGATTAGGGTGCGTCCGGAATGCTGCTGGCTTTCTTGTCGCTGACCAGAAAATCGGCTCGGGTCATTCCCAGGGCCATGGCAATCGGACTGGCCACCAGTACCGAGGAATAAATGCCGAACAGAATCCCGATGGTCAAGGCGAGCGCGAAATAATGCAGGGCTTCGCCACCAAAAAACAACATCGACGTCACCATCAGCTGGGTGCAACCGTGGGTGATGATGGTTCGACTCATGGTGCGCGTGATGGCATTGTCGATCACCTGGGGAACGGAAGCTCCGCGCATTTTGCGAAAATTCTCGCGCACGCGATCGAACACCACCACCGACTCATTCACCGAATACCCCAGAATGGCCAATACCGCCGCCAACACCGGCAACGAAAACTCCCACTGGAAGAAAGCGAAGAAACCAAGAATGATCACCACATCGTGAAGGTTGGCCAGGATGGTCGCCACAGCAGGACGCCAGCGGAAACGCAGCGACAGATAAATGACGATTCCGAGCGAGACAAAAAGCAGGGCAGCCGAACCATCCTTGACCAGTTCGTCGCCAACCTGGGGACCGACAAACTCAACACGGCGTACCTTCAGCGAAGGGTCGTTCTGGGCCAATGCCGCACGCACCTGCTCGGACAAGGTTGCCGTCGCCACCCCGTGACGCAATGGAAGACGAATGAGCACATCGTGGGAACTGCCAAAGTTCTGCACATTGGCGTCCCTCAACCCCAATCTTTCCAGGGTCTGGCGCATGACGCCCAGATCGGCTTGCCGTGCCGTGTTCACTTCCATCACCGTACCCCCAGTGAAGTCCACCGAGAAATTCAGCCCCTTGGAATAAAGGAAGAACAGCGCCAGCAAAAAGGTCAGCAACGACACCGAGGTGGTGTATTTCCCCCAGCTCATGAAGGGGATGTCGCGTTTCATGCGGAAAAATTCCATGATCTACATTCCAATGGAAAGGCGTTCGATCTTGCGGCGACGCCCGTAGATGAGATTGACCAGCGCGCGCGATACCAGCACCGCGCTGAACATGGAAGTCAGAATACCCAGCACCAGCACCACCGCAAAGCCTTTGACGGGACCTGAGCCGAAAGCGAACAAAGCCAGACCGGCGATGCCCGTGGTGACGTTGGAGTCAAGGATGGTGCCAAACGCCCGATCATAACCGGCATGGATCGCTGCCCCTGGCGAGTTGCCGTTGCGCAGCTCCTCACGAATGCGCTCGTTGATCAACACGTTGGCGTCGAGCGCCAGCCCCACTGTGAGGGCAATCCCCGCCATACCGGGCAAAGTCAGCGTGGCCTGCATCAGCGACAAAAGACCGACCAACATCAACACATTGACCGCCAGGGCAACCACCGACACGAAACCAAACAGCAGGTAATAACCGGTCATGAACAGGGTAATGGCGGCAAAACCGATCCAGGTCGAATGGAATCCTCGGGCAATGTTTTCAGCGCCCAGGCTTGGTCCGACCGTACGCTCTTCGAGAAAATCCATGGGTGCCGCCAGTGCCCCGGCGCGCAACAGCAGCGCCAGATCGCTGGCTTCCTTGGGGCTTTGCAGGCCAGTGATCTGGAAACGGGCCCCCAATTCATCCTGGATGGTGGCCACGCTGATGGCCTCTGTTTTATTCTTTTCGATCAGCAGGATGGCCATGCGCTTTTTGAGATTTTCGCGCGAAACCTGACGAATGACCCGCGCCCCCTTGGCATCCATGCTGATGTTGACGGTGGGACGGTTGGTCTGAGAATCGAATCCGGCGCCGGCATCGGTGATCACGTCACCACTCAGCACTACGGTTTTATGGACAAAAACCGGTCTTCCCTGACGTTCCTGCACCAGTATGTCACCGGGTGGGGGAAGTTCGGTCAACGACGCAGGACCGGAATGATCTTCGTCCACCAGATGAATTTCAAGGGTGGCGGTACGTCCGATGATATCCTTGGCCTTTGCCGTATCCTGTACGCCAGGCAGCTCGACGATGATGCGATCGGGCCCCTGCTGTTGAATGATGGGCTCCTTGGCACCCAGTTCATTGACCCGGTTGCGCAACGCCAGGATGTTCTGCTTGACCGCCTGATCCTGTATCGCGGTCACGGTTTCCGGCTTGAGCCCGAGAACCAGATCGGCACCCTCAGCCTTGAGGGTCATGTCGTGGTGCGAAGCTTCCAGCAGCTGCTGGGCCGACCCTTGAGTTGCCGCATCGTGGAAACGTACGCGCAACTGATCGCCGGTGCGACTCAACCCATCGTAGTAAATCTGCTTTTCCTGCAGTTCGGCGCGAATCTCCGAAGCATCGCCGTCCAAACGCTTGTCAATCGCCGCTTGCTGGTCAACCTGCAACAGGAAATGCACCCCGCCCGACAGGTCGAGCCCAAGGTACATGGGCAACGCCCCAATGTCCGTCAACCAGGCCGGCGAGTTGGCCACCAGATTGAGGGCCACCACATCGTGCAGCGGCTCCCCCGGAGGATTGAGCACATGGTCGATGACATCCCGCGCTTTGAGCTGAGAATCGGGGTCGGCGAAACGCAGACGCAACCCTGCGGCATCCAGGGTGCTGCGCGTCGGTGTCAAGCCCTCCGCAGCCAGGGCTTTTTCAATCTGCGGCTCAACCCCTACGTCCAGGGGGTTGCTACCCAGCGCTGAAATTTGGACTGCCGGTGACTGCCCGAAGAAGTTTGGCAGGGTATAGAGCGCCGCCAGAACGACAACGGCCAGGATCAGCAAATTCTTCCAGAGGGGAAATCGATTCATGACCGGACCACCGCAAAAATCACTTCATGCTGCCTTTGGGCAACAGGTTGCCGACGGCGCCCCGTTGCACCTGAATCACCAACCCCTTTGCCACTTCGAGACGAACGAAGTTGGTATCCAGCTCAACGATCTTGCCCAATATCCCCGAGACCACCACTTCGTCGCCCTTCGACAGGGATTCGAGCATGGCTTTCTGTTCTTTTTGACGCTTCAGTTGCGGACGGATCATCATGAAATACAACACAACGAACATGAACGCGATGAAAAACAGGTTCATTCCCATATCTGGCGTAGCACCCACAGCGACTCCTTCAGCATTGGCGTATCAGACCGACCCACACGTTGGGCCGGATAAACTCGTGGATTCTAGCACGACCCTACCCATTCACTCCACGGGATCGCACTTGTTGGAACTGTGCCACAAAATCCGCCAGTCTTCTCTGCTCGATGGCCTGACGCAACTCACGCATCAAGGTCTGGTAATAATGCAGGTTATGCAAGGTGTTCAAACGGGCGCCGAGCATCTCGCGGGTCTGTTGGAGATGGTGCAAGTAGCTGCGTGAAAAATGCTGGCAGGTATAACAGTCGCAGGATTCATCGAGCGGACGGGCATCGTGGCGGTAGGCGGCGTTGCGCAGTTTGAGGTTGCCGTAACGGGTAAAAAGCCAGCCGTTGCGCGCATTGCGCGTCGGCATGACGCAGTCCATCATGTCGATACCGGCGCTTACGGCCGCCACGATATCCTCAGGGGTGCCCATGCCCATCAGGTAACGGGGCTTATCTTCCGGCAACAGGGGTGGCGTATGGGCCAAGATGCGCTCCCGATCTTGCGCCGGTTCCCCCACCGACAGACCGCCGATGGCATAGCCCGGAAAATCCAGCGCCGTCATCGCGCGGGCGGATATTTCGCGCAGGGGCTCGTACATTCCGCCCTGAACGATGCCGAACAACGTGTTGGGGTTACCTTCATGCCCACGCAACGAACGTTCCGCCCAGCGCAACGAGAGTTCCATTGAATGCCGCGCTTCTTGCTCAGTCGCCGGATAGGGCGTGCATTCATCAAACGCCATGACAATGTCCGAATTCAGGTCGCGCTGAATCTGCATCGACAGTTCCGGCGTCAGAAACAGGCGGTCGCCATTCACCGGCGAACGAAACGTCACCCCTTCCTCGCTGATCTTGCGCAAAGCGCCCAAACTGAAGACCTGAAAACCGCCGGAGTCGGTCAGAATGGGCCCATCCCACCCCATGAATCGGTGCAAGCCCCCTTGGGCGCGAAACACCTCCAAACCGGGGCGCAACCACAGATGAAAGGTGTTGCCCAGAATGATCTGGGCCCCGAGATCGGTCAATTCGTCCGGGGTCACCCCCTTGACCGCACCATAGGTTCCAACCGGCATGAAAGCCGGCGTTTCGACCACCCCATGGGGCAAGGTCAGGCGCCCGCGACGGGCCTTGCCATCCTGCGCCAGCCGATCAAAACGCATCGTCACACCTGTCCACCAACATGGCATCTCCGTAGCTGAAAAAGCGGTAGCGTTGCTGCACCGCATGTTGATAGGCTTGCCGTACCCGCTCAACACCGGCAAAAGCGCTGACCAGCATGAGCAAGGTCGAGCGTGGCAAATGAAAATTGGTCAATAAAACATCCACCGTGCGGAATCGATACCCGGGGGTGATGAACAGTCGCGTTTCCCCCGCCCCCGCTTGCAGCGCTCCTTCGGCCGAGGCCGCTTCCAGCGCACGCAAACTGGTGGTTCCCACTGCCACCACACGCCCTCCCCGGGCCTGGGTACGGGCCACGGCCTCTGCCGTCGCCACCGGTATCTCGAAACGTTCGGCATGCATGCGATGCTCAGCCAGACGTTCCACCCGTACCGGCTGAAAGGTTCCCGCACCCACGTGAAGGGTCAACCAGGCGCTTTCAACCCCAGCATCGCGCAAGCACTGCAACATATCCGCATCAAAATGCAGGCCCGCCGTCGGTGCTGCCACCGCTCCCGGAACCCGAGCGTAGACCGTCTGGTAGCGCTCATCATCCTGTTCACCGGCAACATGGCGAATGTAGGGCGGCAACGGCAATTCCCCCGAGCGTTCGAGCCAGTCATAAAAACCGGGGCCATCACCATCCAGACTCACACGGTAAAGATCATCCTGCTTCTCCAGCACCGTCCAACAACGTCCGTCGGGAAAGCGAACCTTGCCTCCAGGGCGCGGCGCATGGCTTGCTCGAATCTGCACCCAGGCAAGATTCCGGTCCACCACGCGCTCCACCAAAGCTTCGATTTTGCCGCCCGTGTCCTTGACCCCTGCCACGCGCGCTCGAATCACGCGGGTATCGTTGAACACCAACAGATCTCCAGCCCTCAACCAATGGCTGAGGTTCTCGAACCCTCCGTCGGACAAGGCGTCACGGGACAGGCGCAGAAGCCGGCTGGCCGTTCGGCTCAGCGGCGGTTCCTGGGCAATCAGTTCATCGGGAAGTTCGTAATCGAAGTCGTGCGTGCATAATTCCATAAGACGCATTATAATGCACGGTTACTGCCCGGGTGGCGAAATTGGTAGACGCATCAGACTCAAAATCTGACGCTGGCGACAGTGTGCCGGTTCGAGTCCGGCCCCGGGCACCACCCCCTCCTCCAAAGGCATCCAGAAACATCCGCAACGCCTTAAATAATAAACGATTTATTTTAACTCTCTTCCAGTAGCATCCAGAACCATCTCGCACAATCCGGGACTACTTGGTCGTCCCTGAAAAATTCATTTTTGTCTCTTGAGTTGCAAAACCGATTCTTCCGTGTTTCACCCGACAGGCACGAATTGACCTGCCGAACAGATCAAGCCGTTGCCCAATTTAGCATCTTCGAATTT
>JAJYQG010000079.1 GCA_021794775.1 Pseudomonadota bacterium | reverse complement strand
TGGCGGCCACGCGGGCACGGAAGCTGCACTGGCATCGGCCCGTTCGGGCGCGCGCACGCTTTTGTTGACCCATAACATTGAAACGCTTGGACAGTTATCTTGCAATCCATCGGTGGGTGGAATTGGTAAAGGACATCTGGTCAAGGAGATTGATGCTTTGGGAGGCATCATGGGATGGGCCGCAGATCGAGCGGGTATTCATTGGCGTACCCTGAATGCTCGCAAAGGAAGCGCGGTTCGCGCCACACGCGCTCAGGTTGACCGTCAAAGATACAAACAGCTTATTCGCCAAAGACTGGAATCGGAGCCGAATTTAACTTTGTTTCAACAAGCAGCGACAGGGCTACGTATCGCCAATGGAACGGTGATTGGGGTAGAAACCAGTTTGGGTTGTTGGTTTTCTGCTGATGCTGTGGTGTTGACAACAGGTACGTTTTTGGCTGGTTTGATTCATGTTGGCTTGCGACAAAGCGAAGGTGGCAGAGCAGGGGATCCACCATCCACACATTTGGCTCAGCAGCTGCGCGAACTGGATCTCCCGGTAGGTAGGTTGAAAACGGGGACACCGCCGCGTATCGATGGGAAAACCATCGATTACAGTAAAACAGAAGAGCAGCCGGGTGATGATCCGGCACCCAAATTCTCGTTCTGGCATGATCACGCATGGGAAAGACCCAGGCAAGTCTCTTGCTGGATCACCCACACAACAGAAGAAACGCACGGCATCATACGCAGGAATCTCGATCGTTCCCCTTTGTATACGGGCGTCATACAGGGAACCGGCCCACGCTATTGCCCATCCATCGAAGACAAAATCCATCGATTCAGCGACAAATCTTCACACCAGGTATTTCTAGAACCGGAAGGGTTGGATACCTACGAAGTTTATCCCAATGGGATTTCCACCAGTCTTCCCTTCGATGTTCAACTGAATGTTGTTCGTTCCATTCCAGGGCTGGAGCATGCCCATGTGCTGCGTCCAGGCTACGCCATTGAATACGATTACCTGGACCCGAGAGGCTTGAAACCAACCTTGGAATCCAAGGGCTTGTCAGGATTATTTCTTGCAGGGCAAATCAACGGTACTACGGGATACGAAGAAGCGGCGGCTCAAGGACTTTTGGCCGGACTTAATGCATCGCGTCTGGTGCGTGGTTTGGAAGGATGGCTGCCCAAGAGACACGAAGCCTATATGGGTGTCATGGTGGACGATTTGATTGTGCGCGGGGTGACGGAACCGTACCGAATGTTTACCAGCCGTGCGGAGTACCGTTTGCAATTGCGAGAGCAGAATGCCGATCTGCGCCTTTCAGAGCAGGCTTATAACTTGGGACTGTTGACAGAGGAAAAGTTGGCCTTGCTTCAAAGCAAGCGAAGGACCCTGTCAAGCCTTGCGGAGACACTGGGCACTACGCGCTTAAGTTATTTGAATCAAGATGCCGTGACGATGACAGGAACAGCTTGGGAGTTATTAAAGCGCCCAGAGTGCTCCTCTACCATGCTCAAGCAGCAATGGCCTGAGGATGCTCCTGTACTTCCTGAAGATGACATTCTGGAACTCATGGAAACCAACATTAAGTACCAAGGTTATATTGACCGCCAAGAAAAAGAAATCGAACGACAACAATCCATGGAAGCATGCACGATTCCCGCAGGTTTTGATTATGAAAGCGTTCATGGCCTTTCACATGAAGTTAGGGAAAAGCTCTCTCTCCACCGCCCGGCCACGCTTGGCATGGCTGGGCGCATCCCTGGGGTGACTCCTGCATCGCTATCGTTGTTGCTGGTCCATCTTCGAAGAACAGCTTAACCATCCTATAAAACAAACCGCGAATATGCACGAATCTATGCACACCGATATGAAGGACGACGAATTCAATCTTTTGAAAAATGGAGCCGAGGCGCTTTCGCTGGATGTGCGGGAGCACGCGCTTAGGCAGATTCGGCATTACCTTGATTTGATGCTCCACTGGAATAAGAAAATCAACCTGACCGCCATTCAGGATCGTCAGCAGATGCTTCATGCGCATATCTTGGACAGTTTTTCATTGATACCGCAGTTAATGGGAAGTTCGTCCCTGCTTGACGTGGGGACGGGTGCGGGATTACCTGGCATTCCCGTGGCTGTATGGCGACCGGAACTGACGGTGACCTTGATTGAATCGAATGGAAAAAAAGTTGCTTTTCTAAATCAGTGCAAAATCGAATTAGAATTGGATAACCTCACGGTTGTTGAGGGTCGGGTAGAGCAATGGCATCCAGAAGGAAAATCATTTGACACCATCGTTTGTCGTGCTTTTTCTGACTTGGCGCAGTTTGTCAGCAGTGCACGTCATCTGTTGGCGCCTGGTGGCCAGATGATTGCCATGAAGGGCGCCGTTCCTTACGATGAACTTGGCCGGGTTTCCACTGAGGTTGCTTCGGTTAACACCTTAGCGGTCACGGTACCAGGTTTGTCTGCGCAGCGGCATTTTATTCAAATGACTCTGTAACCAAGGCCTTTATGGCAAAAATTCTGGCGGTAACCAATCAAAAGGGTGGGGTAGGAAAGACCACTACCGTGGTTAATCTATCGGCCAGCCTTGCCTTGCTCGGGAAAAAGGTGTTGTTGGTTGATTTGGATCCCCAAGGAAATGCCACAACGGGGAGCGGTTTGAGTAAGGGTGACCTGACGCATACGATTTATCAAGTTCTGCTGAGAGCCGTATCTCCGGCCGATGCCATACACCGCTCGGAAGTGGGCAGGTACGATGTTCTACCGGCCAACCGATCTTTGGCTGGCGCAGAAGTCGAGTTGGTTGATGCCGATGAACGTGAATATCGCCTTAAGGCGGCCTTGTCGACTCTTTATGATATTTATGACTATGTTTTGATTGACTGTCCTCCCGCCTTGAATTTGCTAACCTTGAATGGATTGACAGCGGCTCATAAGTTATTAATACCGATGCAATGTGAGTACTATGCTCTGGAAGGTTTAACGGACTTGCTGCAGACGGTTCGTCGGGTGAGAAGCCATCTCAATCCGGATATTGCGATAGAAGGCCTTTTGCGAACGATGCTGGATCCTCGCAGCTCATTGGCTCAACAGGTTTCCGCCGAGCTGGAACGTCATTTTTCTGGAAAGATATACCAAACGGCCATTCCTCGAAACGTTCGCTTGGCTGAAGCCCCAAGCTTTGGGAAGCCTGTGATGCATTACGACGCCTCGTCGAAAGGGGCTCATGCCTACCTTGAGTTGGGGAAAGAACTACTGACTCGTTTTGGTGACCAAGTTTCACGTGAAACCACGGGATCAATATAAAGACATCCGACTAGGGAGAAATGATGTCCAAACTGAGAGGATTGGGGCGAGGGCTCGATGCCCTTCTGGGAGAGGATAAAGATGCCAAAGAAGGAAGCGGTGACAGCAACCTGCGAATGATGTCCGTTCATAATCTGAAGCCGGGGAAGTATCAACCACGCCAAAGAATGGACGATCAAGGACTGGATGAACTGGCCGATTCGATACGTCAGCACGGGGTGCTGCAGCCCATTCTTGTTCGTACCCTGACTTCGGGTCAGCATGAGATCATCGCGGGTGAGCGGCGGTGGCGCGCAGCAAAGTCTGTTGGTCTTCAGGAAGTTCCTGTCCTGATCCGAGAGATGGAAGACCAAGCAACCTTGGCGGTTGCCTTGATTGAAAATTTACAACGTGAAGATCTCAATGTTTTGGAAGAGGCGTTAGGGATACAGCGTCTGATCCAGGAATTTGGTCTCACGCATGATCAAGCAGCCAAGGTTTTGGGAAAATCAAGAAGCGCAGTGAGCAATCTGCTTAGAATGCTTGAGCTGTCTGAAAGTGTGCGTTCACTTCTTATGGATGGAGTGATAGACATGGGACACGCGAGAGCGGTTTTGCCGCTTGGAGCCGAGGATCAGCGTGAAGTGGTATTGGAAATCATCGACAAGCGTTGGTCTGTGCGGGAGGCCGAGAATCGGGTCAAACAGATCTTGAAACAAAAGCTGGGGGAAGTCCCCGCACCAAAAAGCAAAAAAAGTACTGGAGATAAGCATAAGATTGAAACAAGGTTATCCCATCAACTGGGAACCGAGGTAGAGTTCAAGGCGAGGCAGGGAAAGGGAACGTTAACCATACGTTTTAGCAACATGAATCAACTGGAAGAAATATTGGACAAACTCGACGCAGGATTGCAAAGTGCCGATGGCGACTAACAGCACGAAAAATCTTGTCCCATGTGAGCCGTCCGTACCAGAGCAGAGGAAGGATTGTACTTTAAGCAATCCGGAGCTAACCAAGTGCCGTGTTCAAGGTTACAGGATATCAAGACAGAGCATTGCGGTGGATAAATAAGTGATTGACGAAGGTCAAAATCGCTGGTTATAATTCCGCTGTTTGTCGTGCGCTTCCATGATTCACGCAAAGATAATCAAGTTAATCCTGATGCAAGCAGGAGTGTCCGTGGTTTGGGCGCTGGTCTGCTATGTGTTTTGGGGAGCTGCCGCAGGTTACTCTGGTGCCTATGGGGGGGCTGTTGGATTTTTGTCAGCGACGGCGTATGCCTTACGCGCCTCGATGAGCCGCAAAGAAACGGCGCATGACTGGCTTAAAGCTCAATATGCTGGAGAAAGATTCAAGTTTTTTGTAACAGTCGTGCTGATGGTTGGTATAGCAAAGCTTTACCCCGGACTTCACTGGCTGGTGTTTTTGTTGGGTTTCATGGCGACGATGCTGGTGTATTTTTTGGCGCTGCTGTGGGACAGGTAACCACCCTTAACGGATACGGATAGATGAGCGAAAGTGCCGGGCTGACTTCCAGCGAATACATTCACCACCACTTGACCAATCTGGTGTCAGGGCATGGATTTTGGTCCTTCGATGTGGATACCGTCATCACGTCGGCGCTCTTGGGAATTTTGGTGTTTGGCTTTATGGCGAAGGTGGCCGCCAAAGCCACTTCCGGCGTTCCTGGTCGCGTCCAGGCAGCGGTGGAAATTTTATTGGAAATGGTGCAAACGCAGGTTCGTGACACCTTTCACGGTGAGAGCGGCATCGTCGGACCTTTGGCGCTGACCATTTTTGTATGGGTATTTGCGCTCAATACCATGGATTTGCTGCCAGTAGATCTGGTTCCGCTGATCATGGGATCGGCTGGTGTCGAACATTGGAAAGTGGTTCCTACCACCGATCCCAACCAAACCTTTGCCATGTCATTGACGGTTTTCTTTCTGATCATTTTTTATAACATCAAAGTTAAAAAGGCGAGCGGGTTTGCGCATGAGGTATTTACTGTGCCTTTTGGTGCCAAAATGGCACCCTTCAACTTTCTGTTTCGTTTGATCGAAGATCTCGCCAAACCTGTGTCGTTGGCCTTACGGTTGTTCGGCAACATGTATGCAGGGGAAATGGTTTTTATCCTGATCGCGCTGTTGCCGCCCTACCTGCAATGGGTACTGGGTGCACCATGGGCGATCTTTCATATTTTAATCATTACCTTGCAAGCGTTTATCTTCATGATTCTGACCATCATTTACCTCAGCATGGCGCATGAATCGCACGGATGAAGACAGGCTTGCAACGAAGATTTTCTTTTTAACCGGCACTTTGTAGATTTAAATTAAGGAGACAACATGGAACACCTCGCATCCCTGCTCGGAAGCACTGCAATCGCTGTATCAATCTTGATTGGGTGTGGCGCCTTGGGAACCGCAATCGGTTTTGGTATTCTGGGCGGTCGCTTTCTTGAAGGCGCAGCCCGTCAACCCGAAATGATCCCCACCTTGCAAGTCAAGATGTTCATCGTTGCAGGTCTGTTGGATGCGGTGACCATGATTGGTGTTGGTATCGGATTGTTCCTGCTGTTTGCTAACCCGTTCGTGCCGATGCTGAAGGGCTAATTGTTGGCAAACGAATAAAGGGAGTCAGGGCATGAATATCAATGCCACATTGTTTGGCCAGGCAATCACATTTGCCATTCTCATCTGGTTCACCATGAAGTTTGTGTGGCCTCCGCTTGTGGCGGCACTGGATGAAAGAGCGCGCAAAATTGCTGAAGGTCTTGAAGCAGCGGAAAGGGGTAAGCAAGATTTGGCTAAGGCCGAAACGCGCTCCCAAGAAGCGTTGACAGAAGCCAAGGCCAAAGCGGCTGAGATCATTGCGTTATCGGAGAAACGTGGACAAGAAATTGTTCGGGAAGCCCGTGACGAAGCGGTCGCCGAAGCTGAGCGGGTTAAAGTACAGGCTCGCGCAGAGATGGAACAGGAAGTCATGAAGGCGCGCGAAACCTTGCGCAACCGTGTGGCCGATTTGGCCGTTGCCGGAGCGGAAAAGATTTTGCGCCGGGAAATCAATCCACAATCCCATGCCGATCTGCTGACGGCGCTCCAAGCTGAGTTGTAAAAGGGGACGTCATGGCTGAATTGACAACGATTGCACGACCCTACGCAGAAGCCCTGTTTCGCCGTGCGGGTGAAACGGGTCAGTATGCCCAGTGGAGCGACAAACTCGAATTGTTGGCGGCGGTTGCGGCAAACGAAACCGTTGCCGCTGCCATCGCCAATCCTCGAATGACACGGGACCAACGGGTTGCTCTCATGAGCGACATCTGTGGTGACCGATTGGACGACGAGGGCAGAAATTTATTAATGGTGTTGGCGGATAATCATCGTCTTAAGGTGCTCGGACGTATAGCTGAGCAATATGAGGCTTTGCGGCATGAAATGGAAGGTGTTCTGGATGCTATGGTTGCCAGCGCATTTCCATTGGATGAAGCACAGATCGCATCGCTGACCAACGATTTGACCAAACATTTCGGCAAGCGCTTTCGTACACAGGTCACGGTTGATTCGGCCCTGCTTGGGGGTATTTGCATTAGCGTAGGTGATGTGGTGATAGACGGTTCGGTGCGCGCCCGACTGGAACAAATGGCCGTTGCGCTCAAACATTAGAGACTTTCAGGGTGCCGCCGTTGGCGGCATTTCCATCAGGAGATTGATAGCATGCAGTTGAACCCATCTGAAATCAGCGAACTGATCAAAGCAAGAATCCAGAATCTGCCGATGAACGCGGAAGCCCGTACCCAAGGAACCATTGTTTCGGTGACGGACGGAATCGTGCGTATTCATGGCCTGGCCGACGTCATGCAAGGTGAGATGTTGGCTTTCCCCCAAAACACATTTGGACTGGCGCTTAATCTTGAGCGTGATTCGGTCGGTGCGGTTATTCTGGGTGAATACGAGCACATCAGCGAAGGCGATACGGTAACGTGTACCGGTCGCATCCTTGAAGTTCCCGTAGGAACAGAGTTGGTCGGGCGTGTGGTTGACGCGTTGGGAAAACCCATCGATGGAAAAGGCCCGATAGATGCCAAGGCTTCTTCACCCATTGAGAAGATTGCCCCTGGTGTGATCTGGCGCCAGTCGGTAACGCAGCCGGTGCAGACAGGGTTAAAATCCATCGATTCCATGGTGCCAATCGGCCGTGGTCAGCGAGAGTTGATCATTGGGGATCGTCAGACGGGAAAGACCGCAGTTGCCATCGATACGATCATCAATCAGAAAGGTCAGAACATGACCTGTATCTATGTTGCAATCGGGCAAAAAGCTTCATCCATTTCCAATGTGGTGCGGAAATTGGAAGAACATGGTGCTATGGGTTACACCATTGTTGTGGCAGCAACGGCTTCCGATTCGGCGGCTATGCAGTTCATTGCTCCCTATTCGGGTTGTGCAATGGGCGAGTATTTCAGAGACCGTGGGGAAGATGCGTTGATCATTTACGACGATTTGACCAAACAAGCTTGGGCCTATCGTCAGATTTCATTGTTGTTGCGCCGTCCACCTGGACGCGAAGCCTATCCTGGTGATGTGTTTTATCTGCACTCCCGCTTGCTTGAGCGCGCAGCACGGGTGAATCCCGATTATGTGGAGCGTATGACCCATGGTGAGGTCAAGGGAAAGACAGGATCACTCACCGCGCTGCCCATTATCGAAACACAAGCCGGTGATGTGACGGCGTTTGTGCCAACCAACGTGATTTCCATTACCGATGGACAGATTTTTCTGGAAACAGATTTGTTCAACGCTGGAATTCGTCCGGCTATCAATGCTGGGATATCGGTTTCGCGGGTGGGTGGTGCTGCGCAGACCAAAGTCATCAAGAAACTTGGCGGTGGAATTCGTCTGGCTCTGGCGCAATATCGTGAATTGGCTGCGTTTGCCCAATTTGCCTCGGACCTGGATGACACGACCCGCAAGCAATTGGAACGCGGGAAAATGGTCACGGAGTTGATGAAGCAGGCGCAGTACGCCACCATGTCGGTGGCTGAAATGGCGGTTACCCTTCATGCGGTGAACAAGGGTCACTTTGACGGTCTGGAGGTCAAAAAAGCCTTGGCTTTTGAACATGGCCTGCAAGCTTTTCTCAAAAGCAAATATGCCGCGGTTGTCGAAAAAATCGAAGCGACGAATGATCTGGACAAAGAAAACGAACAGGCATTGGAAGGCGCTATTGAAGATTTCAAGAAAACCGGTGTGTATTGATCGCGCCTAGGAGAAGCTGACATGGCAGGGTCTAAAGAAATCCGGATCAAGATCAAAAGCGTGCAGAACACACGCAAGATCACGAAGGCTATGGAAATGGTGGCGGCCAGCAAAATGCGCAAGGCACA
>JAJYQG010000108.1 GCA_021794775.1 Pseudomonadota bacterium | reverse complement strand
AAGGCGGCAAGGCTGCGGCAGTTGGCGCGATGGACACTGATGCCCCGGCCCCGTGTGATGAAGCCCAGAATCGGTTCCGGTGGCACCGGTTTGCAGCATTTGGCCATCACCGTGGCGATGTGAGACACGCCGACCACCAATACCCCTTTGTCTGCGGTTTCGCTGGTCGCATGGGTCAAGGGAACGTTGATGGCATCCGGAGAGGCTTCACTGTGCACCATGGGGTCGAGATGGCGCGCTGTGATCTCGTTGCGCGCCAGCGCCACCAGAAAATCTTCCTGGCGCGAATAGCCCAATTGCTGGGCCAACATGTCTCCCGATGGGGCGGACTTTCCGGTGCGGGTCATCCATTTGTCGAGCAATGCTCGTCCTTGGGTCACTTCCGTTTCCCAATGCTGTTGTTTGAACCACTGGCGCACCTTGGCTTGGGCGCGATGGGTTTTGAGATAGCCGTAATCGGGGTTGAGCCAATCGCGGCTTGGCCCTCCCTGACGTACCGTGATGATTTCGATGCATTGTCCGTTTTTCAACGGTTGGTTGAGCGGAATCATGTGCCCATCGGCCTTGGCCCCGCGACAGCGATGCCCCAGCTCGCTGTGCACATGGTAGGCAAAGTCAACGGCTGTGGCCCCCTGGGTCAGGTCGATGATGCGTCCCTGGGGGGTGAACACAAACAGGGTCGCGTCCGTTGGCGGTATGGGCGCTCCGGTATTGGCGGCGGCTTCCTTTTGCCAGTCCAGCATCTGGCGCAACCATACCACCCGATCTTCGAAGGATCGGTCGGCGCGGGCACTTTCCTTGTAACGCCAGTGAGAAGCGATGCCGAGTTCGGAGTCGCGGTGCATGTCGTGGGTACGGATCTGGACCTCGACGATCCGTTCATCCGGGCCATAGACTGCGGTGTGCAGAGAACGGTAGCGATTGCCTTTGGGGCGCGCGATGTAATCGTCGAACTCGCCGGCCACCGGGATCCAATGTTGGTGTATGAGTCCAAGCACGGTGTAGCAATCCGGAATGGTGTCGACGATGATGCGCGTGGCCCGGATGTCGTAGACCCGGTCAAAAGGCAGATTCTTGGCGCGCATCTTTTTGACGATGCTGAAAATATGCTTGGGTCGACCGGCGACATCCGCCTGGATGTTGTGCTGGCTCAGCAGAAGGCGCAAGGTCTCCATGAAACGGGTAATGTACTGCTCACGCTGGATAAAACGTTCGTCGAGCTGGCGCGCGATGGTTTGATAGACTTCGGGCTCCAGAGTGCGCAGAGCCAGATCCTCCAACTCCCACTTGAGGTACCAGACGCCCAGGCGGTTGGCAAGCGGTGTGTAAAGATCGAGGGTCTGGCGTGCCAGACGTAAGCGTGAGGATGGGTCATCCGGAAGGTTGCGCATCAGCCACACCCTTTCTGCCAGAGCGATGATGACCACCCGAATGTCTTGAACCAGGCTCAGCAGCAGCTTGCGCAGATCTTCCAGGCGCTCATGGTCCGTAGAATGTTCGCGTCGGTCGTGCAGGAGGATGGTGCGGTCGAGCCGGTTCAGTTCGCCGCTCAATTGCTGGATTTCGTTGTCAAGGTTGAACTGACGCGCCATGATCGACTGCTGGTCTTCCGGCACGGCACGCAACAGGGCAACGACGATGCATGCAGGATGGGCCTCCAGTTCGCTCAGGAGGCGTGCGCTGGTCAAGGCGCGTTGCAATGGCGCGGCATCGTCTTCCGTGGGATCGCGCTGGGTAATGGCCTGGAAGACCTGGGCGATCTGCGAACTTTCATCGACGGGATACCGTGGATGCAGTCCGAGACCGGCGATGCCCTGGCTCAGATCAAGTGGGTTGGAATTGGCGCGACTGACCATGATGTTCGCAGATTCAAACGCATGAGGGGATATTATGGGTGCTTCGCGGGCGCGGTTCAAGGCGCAGGACAAGACTTTTCCCAGTAATGGGGAAAAGTTTGTCGTTCGGCACTGACTTGGAGGTGGTCTGGATCCAGTATGACGCGCAGATCCCCGCATTCATCGGTGCGCCAGCAGTGGACCCCGGCTTCACGGTAGCGATGCCAGACCCGTGGACTGGGATGATGGAAACGGTTGTGATCGCCCAACGAAAACAGGGTCCATTGTGGCTGGATGGCTTCGAGGAAGGCGGGGCTGGAGGAGGTTTTGCTGCCGTGGTGCGGAGCGATGAGGACATCGGCGCGCAATTGGTTGGGTACATGGTCGAGCAACGCACGTTCGGCGCGTTCTTCAATGTCGGCGGGCAGCAGAATATGGCGCTTGCCGCTATTAAGGCGTAGCACACAGGCGCGGTCGTTGCTCTTATGCGACGGGATGGCCCAGTCGGACGCGGCGGGATAGAGAACTTCAAAAAGAATACCGTCCCAACGCCAATGCATGCCGGCGATGCATCGCATGGCGTGAGGGGAATGCAGCACCAAGGGGTGATGTTGGGGTAACGACGACAGGATCCAGGGCGCCGGATAGGCTTGCAGCAGCGATGAAGCTCCGCCGCTATGGTCGAGATCCCCGTGGCTGATAACCAGTCCATCCAGCCCGCGAACGCCCTGGCTGCGTAGATAAGGAATCAGCACGTGCCGTCCGCTATCCGAGCCCCACGGACCTCCCGTGCCGGTATCCACCACCAGCACATGGTGAGCGGTGCGAACGACCATGGCCAGCCCCTGTCCGACATCCAGTATGTCCAGTTGCAGGGCTCCCGGTGCCGGGCGCGGCAGTGGAGCGGCGCATAGTCCGAGTAGCCCCAGAGAACCGGCCCAGCGCCCTGGCAGTCCTCTTGGGGCCAACAAAAAAAAGGTGCCGAGCATGGCGGCCAGCAGATCAACGTAATCCGGTGTGGGCAGAATCCAGGCTGGACCGCTATGTTGCAGCAATCCTTCCAGCAATTGACAGGTCCAATCCATCACCTGGGCGGCAGCGTGCAGGGCCATGGCGCATCCCGGCAACAGCCCGATGAGCGCCAGAGGAACGACGATAAGGCTGACCAGAGGAATGGCGAATGCATTGGCGATGGGCGATACCCAGGCCAGTTGGTTGAAGAGCCACACTCCCAGGGGCAGGGTGGCCCAGGTCGCCGCCCATTGGGTATGGTTGAATTCATGCCAGAACGATGGACGTCCGGTGCGCAGGGCGCCGGCATACACCAACATCGAGACAGCCCCGAATGAGAGCCAGAAACTGCCCGACAGGGGGGCCATGGCATCCTTCAGCAGGGTCAGTGAGGCCGCCAGGAGCAGGATGGCGGAAACGGGAAGAGGACGGCGCGATAGGCGTGCCACGGTGACGACGGCGATCATCGCCAGGGTGCGCTGGGTCGGCAAGGAAAACCCGGCGATCAGGGCATAGCCGGTGGCTCCGGCCAGAGAAGCCAGCCAGCGGACCCGCATCGATGGGTGCACCAAGGCGGCAAGGCGACCAACGAGGGCGGCCAGCATGGTGATGTGCAAGCCTGAGATGCTGACCAGATGGCCCACGCCGGTGGCCCAGAAACGTTGCCATTCGGTCTCACTTATGCCCGATTGGTCGCCCAGCGTCAAGGCAATCAGCACGCCGAGTTGCGGTTCGCCACCCAGCTGTTGCATCAGGTTGCGTCGCAATTGGTCACGGGCTTGTTCGAGCAGCAGCGCAAAATCCCCGTGCCAGGATGGATGGACGTTGCCCAGCCATTGGGCCTTTTGACGGGCATCCACCTGACCATAAGCCAGAATGCCCTCGCTCCACGCCCAGGTTTCGCTGTCAAATCCGCCGGGATTCCTTAACGTGTGAGGACGCTTGAGACGACAGTGCCAACGCCAGCGCTGTCCTGGTGCCAGGGTAGAAGGATCGATGCCCATGGCTTGGGGCGATAGGGCCAGGGATAACACGGCTGGGAGACCGGGAATGGTGGGGTCCGGCGCAAAACGAAAACGGGATTGGTGCCCCGTATTGTCGACAAGGCCGACGATGGTTCCGCTCAGTTCCCGTTGTTGTTGGTCGAGCTCTGTGGGCAGGCGTGCATCGAGTCGTTGCCGCGCCTGTTCTTCTGCATGGGTGAAGCCCAGCAATAAAGCTCCGAGGAACAGCAAAAAGGGTCGGTAACGGGGCATGTGGCCATAGCGCGGCAATGGCACGACCCATAGAAGCGAGGCAAGCGACAAGGTGGACAGAGAGGGCAGGGCGGCTGCGGTTTGAAGCAACAGAATGCCGCCGATCCAGCCACATAGAAAGGTTCGCATGCCGGCCAGTATGAAGCGCCGGGATGGGTTGTTGCCGTTCGGAAGGGCGGGGTTTTTAAGCTGTTTGGCGAGAAGTCAGAAGGGGGGTCAGCCAATCGGTCATATCCTGGATCTCTTCGAGACAGACGCTATGTGCCATGGGGTAACTGTGCCAGGTTACCGGGTAACCGGCCTGTTGCAGCGTGAGCTGCGAACGTTGTCCGCGCTCCCAGGAGATGACGCCGTCGTCGGTGCCATGGGCCATGAAGATGGGCAATGGCGGGGTGCCGGCAGAGGGCAGCGTGTCGGGCATGGGCAGGTAGGTGGACAGCGCGAGCACCCCACCCAGTTGCTGAAATTCGTGGGTGGCGCAGGCCAGGGCTACCGCGCCACCTTGGGAGAACCCCGCCAGGAACAGGCGCCATGGGTCCATGCCTTGGGCCATTTGTGCGCGCAGGATATCGGCTACGGCTCGGCTCGAAGCGAGGAGATCATCGTCGTTGGGTATCCAGCGCGTGCCGTCCAGCGCGATGTCGTACCAGGCGCGCATGACCATGCCCTGATTGAGGGTAACAGGGCGACGTGGGGCGTGGGGCAGGATATGACGCACGCCGTTGCTTGCCATGGCTTGGGCGACGGGCACAAAATCCTGTCCGTCGGCCCCCAGACCGTGGAGCCAGACCACGCAGGCTGAAGCCGGGATGCCGCTTGGTTCCAGCACGATGGGAGCTTGATCCCAGAAAGTCCCTGGTTTCTGGTTCATGGATGTCCACCACGGTTCAAACGGTCGAGGTAGGCCTGGATGGGAGCTGGATCGACCTGGCGCATCAGTTTGCCAATATATTGCAGCTGACGTCGTCGCGCACCGTGGGCTGAAATCGATTTGGCTTCCAGGATGGCGTGGAGCAGGGTTTCGGGAAGATCGAGGGCATCCAGATGGCCGCGGTTCAGCCTGAGCAGCGATTCACCCAGGTGCTGCAGGGCTTCCATGTCGCGTTTGCGCTGGGATTTGCTGGGTATTTCGACAGGTTGCACGGTTTTCCAGAGTAGAAGGAATTGTTGTTATGATACCGTAATTATTCTAGGATCAAAGGAACGTCGGTGTCGGATCAGACCTTGTTTCATTACACGCCGGATCATTTTCGCCAGATGGCTCGGGATTTGCTGGACCAGGCCAGGGTGGCTGGGGCGACCGATGCCGAAGTGGATGTCAGCGAAGGGACCGGACTGTCGGTCACCGTGCGCCTCAACGAGGTGGAGACGATCGAATACAACCGCGATAAGGAACTGGGGATCTCGGTGTATTTTGGTCAGCAGCGGGGCCATGCCAGTACGTCGGACTTTTCTGAGGAAGCCCTCAGAAATACCGTTGCCAAGGCGCTGACCATTGCCCGGCATACGGCGCTGGATCCCTACGCCGGATTGGCCGACAAGATGCTGATGGCAACGGAGATCCCCGATCTGGATCTGTTCCATCCCTGGATGCTCAGCGTCGAGGAAGCCATCGAGCGCGCGCAGCGCTGCGAAAGTACGGCGTTGGCGCTTGACCGGCGTCTGTCGAATTCCGAAGGGGCTACGGTGCATACCCATGCATCCCACTTTTGCTATGGCAATTCTGCCGGTTTTCTTGGGGGATATGCAGGGACCAGTCATGGCATCAGTTGTGCCGTGGTGGCGGGCAAACGCGACGATATGCAACGCGATTACTGGTATACCACGGCACGTCATCATGACGACCTGGAATCCCCCGAACATGTCGGGCGTTGTGCTGGCGAACGGGCGGTGCGTCGTCTCAAGGCGCGGCGTTTGAATACCTGCCAAGTTCCGGTGCTGTTCGAGGCTCCTGTGGCCAGCAGTCTGATCGGGCATTTCGTGCGCGCGGTGAGCGGCGGTTCCCTGTATCGCAAAACCAGCTTCCTGGCGGATTCCTTGGGGCAACAGGTGTTCTGCCCCGAGTTCGAGTTGCGTGAAGAGCCCCATTAGTTACGCGGGTTGGGCAGCGCTCCTGTTGACGATGAAGGGGTGGTGACCCGTGCCCGCACCGTGGTGGAAGGTGGGCGGGTACAGGGCTATTTCCTTGGCAGCTATGCGGCCCGTAAGCTGGGGATGGTGACGACGGGCAATGCCGGAGGCAGTCATAACCTGATCGTCACCCCGTTCGGTGGGGATTTTGAGGCCCTGCTTCAGCGCATGGGGCGAGGTTTGCTGGTGACCGAACTGCTTGGGCAAGGGGTCAATGCGGTAACCGGGGATTATTCCCGCGGGGCTGCCGGGTTCTGGGTGGAAAACGGCAAGATACAGTATCCCGTCCATGAAATCACCATTGCCGGCAATCTGCGTGACATGTATACGCGTATCGTGGCCGTGGGGTCGGACATCCAGTGGCGCGGATCGCGGGTATGCGGTTCGATCCTGGTGGATGGGATGACGGTGGCCGGCGCGTGAACTTGCCATGAAATGCCCGTTTTGCGGGGTCCTGGATTCTCAGGTCATCGATTCCCGTGTGACGGAAACCGGTGAGAGTATCCGTCGTCGGCGTCGCTGCCAGGGTTGCAATCGCCGCTTCACGACCCATGAAGTGGTGGATGTTCGTCTACCGCCGGTGATCAAGCAGGGGGGCCAGCGTGAGGATTTCAATGTCGAAAAGGTGCGCTTGAGTTTTAAGCGTGCCCTGCATAAACGCCCTGTCTCCGTGGAGCAGATCGATGCAGCGCTGGAGCGCATCCGTCAGGATGTTTTTGCGCTTGGTTTGCGCGAAGTGTCGTCGCGTCAGGTGGGTGAAATGGTGATGGAAGAACTGCGCCATCTGGACAAGGTGGCCTACGTCCGCTTTGCTTCGGTTTACCGCAGCTTTCAGGACCCGAACGATTTTCGGGACGTCATTCGTGACCTTTGAGGAAACCGACGCTTTCTTTATGACCCGTGCCCTTGAGCTGGCCCAACGGGGTCTGTGGACCACCAGCCCCAACCCTCGGGTGGGCTGTGTTCTGGTGCGTGACGGGCAGAAGGTCGGGGAAGGATGGCATGAAAAGGCAGGCGAACCCCATGCCGAGGTCCATGCCTTGCGTCAGGCTGGAGTTTCGGCCCGGGGCGCGACGGCCTACATTACGTTGGAACCTTGCAGTCATACCGGGCGTACCCCGCCCTGTGCGGACGCATTGATTGCCGCAGGGGTGGTGCGTGCGGTGGTTGCCATGGAAGACCCCAATCCTCTGGTGGCTGGCCGTGGTTTGGCACGCCTGAGAGCAGCGGGGGTGGCGGTGGAGGTTGGCCTTGAGGGCGAGGCTGCGCGGGCACTGAACTCCGGATTCGTGCGTCGTATGGTGCAGGGCCGGCCTTGGGTACGGGCCAAACTGGCGCTTAGCCTCGATGGCAAAACGGCGCTGGGAAATGGCGTCAGCCAATGGATCACGGGCATGGCTGCACGCACCGAGGGACATCGCTGGCGCGCCCGTTCCTGCGCGGTAGCGACGGGGGGCGGAACCGTACAGAAGGATAACCCTGCATTGACGGTCCGGGAAGTGGCGACGGCGCGCCAACCGCTGCGGCTGGTGCTGGACCCGCGACTGGAGACGCCGACAGATGCCCGCTTGCTGGGCGCAGGGGGAAAGACCACCTTGTTTGTTGGCTCTGGTGTATCCGCGGCGCGGCGTGCCGCCATGAGGCAACGCGGTGCCGAGATCGTCGAGCTGCCTGAGAAGGGTGGCCGGCTGGATTTGACCGCATGGGTTCTGGAATGGGGCAAGATGGGGCTGAATGAGGTGCTTGTGGAGGCGGGTCCGCGCTTGACAGGGGCTTTGCTGGAAGCGGGCCTGGTGGATGAGATGTTGTTGTTCATAGCCCCCATGTTGCTGGGCGAAGGATCGCTGGGTGCGGTGGTGTGGCATCAGGCGTTGACCGCGCTCGAACAGGGCGTGCAGTTGGAGGTCAAGGAATGGACCGCATTGGAGCGGGATTGGCTGGTGCGGGCCGAAGTCAGGAGTGGCTGAAGGATGTTTACAGGAATCGTACAAGCGGTAGGACGGATTGTCAGCATCGAACCCTTGCAGGAGGGCATGCGTATGACCTTTGCGGTGGGCGCATTGTCGATGGAGCGTGTCCGGCCAGGCGATTCGATAGCCGTCAATGGCGTTTGTCTGACGGTTGTGGCGCTGGCGCCGGGGCAGTTTACGGCGGATGTGTCGCGGGTGACCCTTGAGGGCACCACGGGCTGGGTTTTGGGTCAGGCGCTCAATCTTGAGCGCGCCCTTTGCCTGGGCGACCCCCTGGGGGGGCATTGGGTTAGCGGGCATGTGGATGGCATCGGTGTTGTGCGTCGTTACGAGCCCAGCGGGGAAAGCGTGACGCTGGAGATCGAAGCTCCGGGGGATTTGCCGCGCTATCTTGCCACCAAGGGGTCGGTGACGGTGCATGGGGTGAGCTTGACCATCAATGCCGTGACGTCGACGGGCTTTACCGTGAACTTGATCCCGCATACGCAGCAGGTGACCACGTTGGGCGGCTGGCAAGTCGGGCAGAAGGTCAATCTTGAGGTGGATGTGCTGGCGCGTTATGCCGAACGTTCACGGGAATGGTGCATGATGGCGACTCAACCCGCCGTCATGGGGTAGAATGGCGGGTTTCACGGCGGAGAAAGAGGCCATGACGGGTGCCCC
>JAJYQG010000180.1 GCA_021794775.1 Pseudomonadota bacterium | reverse complement strand
TACCGGAAGTTGAGTTGTATCCCACCAACCCGCCGACATAACCGGCACCAGAAACATCGACGGCAACGGAGTCTCCGCTGATGGCACCATCAGACCGACCTGCCAGACCTCCTGTTTCTTTTTGTCCTGTCACCTGAGCGTTGGTCAGGTTGACGCCGGTGATGGATCCACCGGACCCCAAATAGCCGATCAGACCAACATAATCACTGGCGGGCCGATTGATGGTGAGATTGTTGATGGTAAATCCCGCCCCGGAAAGGCTCCCTGTGAAGGAAGTGATCGAGTTGCCGATGGGGACAAAACTGCTACCAAGCCAGATATCCTGGCCATTGGTGGCAGAGGCATCGAAACTTTGTCCCAAGGTGTAGGTCCCCGTCAGATCCATGGCCATCAATTGCAACTGATGGGAATTACCGAGGGTGGTGGAATATTCTGAAGCCAGCATCGGCAAAGTGGCGCCTTGGGTGACTTGTGCAGTGGTTGCGAGGGAGCCGTCCGCATTGACGATCACCCAATTGTTGCCTGTAGCCCCCGGGTGGGAAGTGAAATTGAAGCCGGTCAGACTTGACGGGGTTTGGAGTTGAGCGGTGGTCAAACCCTGAACATTGGTCCAGGTACCTGTACTTGACGATCCCATGCCTGTTATCCCTTGAGTCGTAATGTCCCAGAAACTGTTGCTGATAGTACCGAAATTACTTCCTGTCAACCCCCCGTTTGAAAAACTATAAACGCCCCCTGGATTTGAAATTACCCCCGTGGCGTAACTGTTGCTGATCGTGCCATAGTTAGCCCCCACCAGTCCGCCCACACCGAAACTGGCCGTTCCACCGGTCACACTGCCCGTGGCATAACTGTTGTTGACCGTGCCACCGTTAATCCCCACCACCCCACCGAAATAGCGACCAGTGCCAGTGTCGCTCACAGCCCCCGTGGCGTAACTGTTGTTGATGGTGTCGGACAACGCACCGACCAAACCACCAACATCACCACTCCCAGATACACTGCCCGTGGCGTAACTGTTGCTGATGGTGCCACCTTTGCCCAATCCCGATACTCCCTTATCTCCCACCAACCCACCAACATCACCACTTCCAAATACACTGCCCGTAGCGTAACTGTTGCTGATGGTGCCATCGGACCAGCCGGCCAAACCGCCAACAGAACCACTTCCAGATACGCCAACAGAACCACTTCCAGATACACTGCCCGTGGCGTAACTGTTACTGATGGCGCCGGTGGAGTCACCAACCAAGCCACCAACACTAACATCAGGATAGTCAGTAAAACCAAAAATTCCAGATACGTTGCCTGTGGCATAACTGTTACTGATCGTGCCTCTGGACTCACCGGCCAGACCGCCGGTATGACCATCGCCATTTACTGTATTTGTTGTTACACCTCCCTTAGCGTAACTGTTGCTGATGGTACCAGAACTGATCAGCCCTACCAGACCACCCGCATAGACTACCCCTGTCCCCGACCCCACGGCACCCGTCACCGCCCCCGTGGCGTAACTGTTGCTGATGGTGCCATCGGACTGGCCGGCCAAACCGCCAACATAACCACTTCCAGATACACTGCCCGTGGCATAACTGTTGTTGATGGCGCCCCCCTTGTTAGATCCCACCAGCCCACCCACATAAGGGGTCTCAGACACAATGGCGTTCCCGGACACTCTGCTCGTAGCATAACTGTTATTGATGGTGCCGGAGTTGAGCAACCCCACCAGCCCGCCTTCATAACTTCCCCCAGGTACAGCCCCTACAGCCCCTTTGGCATAACTGTTGTCGATGAGGCCGCCGTTGTCATATCCCACCAACCCTCCAACATAAGAGACCCCGGATACGCTGGCATTCACCACGCCAAGATTGGCAACCGAACTGGCCGAACCAGGCAGATATCCGAACATCCCGATATCACCATTGTTTTCATTGATGGTGAGATTCGAGATCGTGTTATTCCCGCCATCAAACTTTCCGGCAAAATACGGAATGTAAAATCCAGCATTACCCGTCAGGTCGATGCTGGAGGTCAGACGAAAATTCAAGGCAGCATTACTTTCCGAGAACCCCAGCATATCTTTCAGGCCCTGTACCGTGCTGACATCGTAGTAGCCCCCAGTCCCCACCGGCAAAGTGGCAGAATAGTCAGTGATGTTCAGGGTCTCGCCATGGGTGAACCAGTCCGTATATTGGGTGTTATAAAGTCCTCCTGCAGTGAGTTGGTGGGTTGAGTTGATCAGCACCGCATCAACATTATAGAAAGCGTTATTGAGCGTACCGCTGTTGCTCCCCACCAGTCCGCCCACATAGAAACCGCCCGTTCCCCCGGTCACGCTGCCCGTGGCATAACTGTTGCTGATCGTGCCATAGTTAGCCCCCACCAGTCCGCCCACAGAGAGAGTGGTCGTTCCCCCGGTCACGCTACCCGTTGCATAACTGTTGCTGATCGTGCCATTGTTAGCCCCCACCAGTCCACCAACGATGTAGTTACCGTTCACCACCCCTGTGGCATAACTGTTGTTGACCGTACCGCTGTTGCTCCCCACCAGTCCACCAACGATGTAGTCACCGTTCATGTCGCTGCCCAGAAGAGCGACATTACGCAGAATGGCGGTCGTCGCATCCACGCCAAACAAGCCAGTGGGGTATCGTTCATTTATGTTTACGTTGTTCGAGGATCGGTTGATGGTGAGATTGGTGATCGTGTGCCCCAGTCCATCGAAAACCCCGGAGAAGTTGGAGGCACCAATCGCGCCACCAATCGGGGTGAACCCGGTACAGGTTGTCGTCGTACAACCCGCAGTTCCCCAGGTATCGGTGGGTGTGGCATCAATGTTGCTGCCGAGCACATAATCGCCCTTCAATGTAGTCGCGTTCGCTGTGATGCCTTGCAAGGTCATCGTGGCCGGGAGCGCAACCAGGGTTACGCCATAAAGATAATTTGCCAGATAGGGCGATGCCATATAGTTGCCGGTGGAGCCCACCAATCCGCTCTTGGCATAATCCAGAAAGAACAACTGCCCGCCATTGCTGCCACCGGACGAGGCGAACAATTGACCGGTCCCGGTTAACGCAATGTTTTCAAGTTGGTAACCTCCGTTATTACCCAAAACATGTGCTATGTTTGCGGTCGAAACGATCTGCCCCGTCAAAGGATTGATCTGGTTGATGAGATTACTACCCACCGTGATCAGATCACCTGTAAAAGGGTCATAGGCGAGTGTGTTCAATCCTGCCGTATTCGTGAGGAGGGCCGTCGTTCGTCCCGTAGTGGGATTGATCGTGCCAAAGTTACCGGTACTGTTTGAATAAGTACCACCGGATGTGTAGTAGATCGTTTGGTTACGGGGATCAAAAGCGATTCCCGAGATGGCAGTATCGCTACCAGTCAAAGGTAGAGGGGTACCCGTTCCCCCGAACGGTTTGATTGGGAAGGATGCCAGTGGGCCCGTGCTGCCAAAAGAACCTCCGGTGGCCCACACCACATTCTTGCTGGGGTCAACGGCCAGATTATTATTGAAAACATAGGACGGTCCGGTTGCGGTTGTAATGGTTCCCGTGGTCGGGTTAACCTGATAGACCGGGTCAGGAAAATAACCTCCACTCGGCTGCCCTCCCCCCACCAGCAGTTGACCGTTGTTGGGATTCACCGTGATGCCAAGAGCAGGGGCATAAGCCCCGGTTGCGGCGATGGTAGTGATGGGCCCAAGCGTGAGTTGGCAACATACTCCTGCGTTTGCAGCATAAGTTGCAGTCACTTTGTCAATGTTTCCAGTCGTGCTGTTAATGCTTTGAGTCGTAAAATACAAGTTATCAGTGAATAGGATATTGTTGGCGTCCCCTTGTGTCCCCAAGGTGTTGATGATGGTGTAGGGGGTCCCATTGATGCTGATGCTGGTGGTTGGGGCCAGATCGATTCGCCCCGTGAACCCGGAACTGGTCAATCCCATGTTGAGGGTACCTCCGGTCACCGCGCCAGCACCCCCATTGGCAGTAGCCGGATTCAGGGCCAACGCCGCTGTTCCGGTGGCAGTCATCACCGCATTCACATTGATGTTGTTGGCCGCCGTCAGGGTGAGAAGGTTGGCAGACCAACTCACCGCATCATTCACATTGATGTTGCCACTGCCCGATGTCGTGCTCCCCTGGCTCGATTGGATCGTTACATTCCCCGCACCCAGGGCGGTCGACAGGGTTGCCCCGGAGATATCACCCGATGGAGTGCCTCCTGTCACGGTTCCCGTGGTGGTGGAGGCGATGGTGAAGTCTGCAGGATCGATCAGCCAACGCCCATTCGATCCATTCGTGGCTTGGGTGGTCATGGTGGCGTTGTTGCCGATGTCGACACTGTGCCCACTGGTCTCGATGAACCCGCCGTTTCCTCCACTCGGGGCGCTGGCATCCAGCGTGCCATTATTCGTGGTCGTTCCCGCTGCCAACCCTGCCAGCAGTTGAATGTGTCCAGCCTGCCCCCGGACCGTCTGGGCTTCGATGATCCCGCTATTGTTGACGGCACTCGCCAGCAGTGCATCCCGCGCCCCTGCCGTCAAAATGACTTGGCCCCCGTTGGCCTGGATCACCCCCCCGTTGCGCACCAGATCGTTCCACTGGCTATGGCTCACCACCACACTCACCAGTTGATTTCCAGAAAAACTCAAGGTAATGGCACTGCCTCCGGCCAAGGCCACCGTCCCCAACAGGGCCGTCACCCTTCCCTCGTTGCGCACCGTATGTCCCAGCAGAGTAACGAACCCACCCCTGCCCGCCGTAATCGCGCCCTGATTGTCGATTCCGTCCTTGCTACCGAAAGGACTTCCCGCCGCTCTCGCATCGTTAACGGGTCCAAAGATCAGAGAATTGCCACTGCTCCCCGTCAAGTCCAGCGTTGATGCCACCAGGCCCCCCACATTCACCTGCGCTCCCTTGCCAAAGAGGATCCCGTTGGGATCGATCAGATAGACCTGACCATTGGCGTTCAGATGTCCGTAGATCTGCGCTCCGTTGGTGTCGAAAATGCGATTCACCGCCACGGCCGAGGCAGAAGGTTGCTTGAAGGTGACGGTCTCATCGGGCGCTACATTGAACCCGCTCCAGTTCAAGTTCAACATCGAACCACCCTGGGTAATGGTGGTATTGACCGCCCCACCTGCAACCGAAGACTGGATGATATGACCTACCCCTGACACCACCAGACCTCCCGTAGGGGCTGCCTGGGCCAAAGGGCATATCAGCGGCAAACCCAGGAGAATCCAGATCGGAGAGCGAGACGGTCGTGAGTCCATCAGGCCGGAGGATCCCTCGTGACTTCCTCCCCGCTTCTCTCCAGCGTTGACCAGCCGCTGACGACTGCGCCCCCCCTTGCCTTGCCCTTTGGTGATCTCGGACACCGCCACCCAGGCATGCAACGCTCGGCTATAGATCAAACGGTAAATGTGGTTCAGGCTGCCGTGGCGGTTCATGGTCTCCCCCTGTATCTCATGGTTTGCGATGATGAGGATGCCGGTAAGTCGCTCGCGCCAGCGTGTGGGTAGCGCCCCAACGGATTGGCCTCATTAGGGTACGTTTTGGTTGAGTTTAGGCGTTGTGTCTGCAGGCTACAACCCCCTCGTTTGGAGGGGGTCAGGGGGGAATTGGAATACCAAAATTTCACGCCCAACCCGATGCAACTGAGCGCAACCAAGTTATTTGGTGGTTGTGGGGGTGTGAAGTGGGCCCAATATCATGGGCAATTTTCCATGGATTTGAGTTTGGCGATACCCCCTCCAACCGCACCAGAAACGGTCGTTTGACGAACACCTCTAAAACTGCGGTTCTGGGCCTCCAGAAGCCGCATCGTTGTCAGACTACCCGTCAACAAATCAATGATGGGGTTTGTGACTCAACATATCGATATGTTGTCATCGTTACCAAGTAACGCATGAACTGCGCTGCGCTCAATGCCCTGATAGTCCTCGGTGCATGGATCAGGGATGAGGTACTTCCCCGCTACGAGACCAAGACGCACCTTATGCTGTCGGATCGGAACAAGGCGGGCGACGGGCTTCCCGGCACGAGCAATGATGAGTGCATCCACCTGGCCGCTTTGCACCTCATCAACCAACCGGGACAGGTAGGTCTTGGCATCATGAATATTGATGGACTGCATCTGCCTCTCCGGTTGGAATTGTTAGTTCATTCTAGTTCTATTTGTTGTTTTATCAAATAGTTCCGTTTGTGAGGCTCACCGTTTACCAATGCCCCTAATGAAAAAATAATGTCTCAATGAACAATTTGGTTTAAATCAAGTATGAAAAAATATTACAAAATGTATAATGTTTTCACTACAGTCAATGTGGAGAAAAAAATAATGAGGACTTTCAATAAAAAATCGGGATTTCTGTCCCTGGTTTCCGTTACTTTCCTGCTGTCCGCCTGTGGTGGCGGAAACGTGGAAAACCCGGGGACTTCATCCATCTCACCGACCCCGATGATTGCCGCCAGTACGAATTTCAATTCGGGCGCAATCGGGATTTTCACCACAGGCGGAACCTCCAATGCGTTGGTTCCGCTTTCGGGTAGCAACGGAGCAACGGTGTTGACGTTACCCACCACAGGTTCATTCATTGCAAAAGCAGGCCGAGCGGCGGCGGCGCCCACAGGATCAACCTTTCATTCCCTGACACTTCCTTCCCTGGGCACCAGTAATGCCAGCGGATTTTCTGTGGATGTATCAGCCGAGGTAGGGGTGGCCTTCTCTTTCACCTCAAAGGTGCTGTCATTTTTTTCCCTCACCAACTTCTCCGAGTTGGGACATTACACCTGCGGGACTTCCTGCAACACGAGTCTGAGTTTTTCTGGCGCAAGTCCGGAAATCGGGGGGGTCGTACTCGATCCCGCCAGGAAGTTTGCTATTTTCTCCAATGGATCCGGGTATGACGTTCTGGACTACACCACCCCAAGTACACCCACAAAATTGAGAACCATTCCTTTGTCCGGTACGAAAGTCACCGAAAACTTCGGTTATCACCCGTCCCTGTCAGTGGGAGGCGTGGCTTATCCGTTGATTGTGACAGGCGGTTACTCTTCCCTCAACTTCATCGATGCAAGTACGGGTAAGGTGTACACCCCGGACATGGCAACTTCCACCAATCTTGGCGGGATTGCTTCGGGTGCTTGTCAAGTTGACCACATCTCCGTCGATATCAGTTACAACGTTGCAGTTCTGGGCTGCGAATTCTCCAGTACGGATCAAGGTTATTTGATAGACCTCAACAAGTTGGCACTGAATCCCGCTGCGGGAACCTACAGTTTACCAACCACTGCCGTTCTTTCTTTCACCTTGCCCGCCTATGAAATGGATGACGTGGCGGTCGACAGCAACAACCATTTGGCCTTTATAGGCTCAGGAGGATATGCCGGCAACGTGGGGTATTTTATTGGGAAATTGAATGATCCCAGAATTTCCCCCCTTGGCTTTTCCTTGACCACGGGCAGCACCATTCTTCCCATGCCCGTCTTCAGTTCAACCAATGTATCCAACTGTACCGTCACGGGTTGTACCCCCTTGACTATCGGCGCGCATTGGTATGGCTGGACAGACCCCCACGCCATTGGGGCGTTTACGGACAGTACCGGAAACAGTATCGTGCTGTGGGAAAACGATACGAAAACAGCCGTATCCGTCCTCAACATGTCCGAACTTATTGCCGGATCGTCATTGATGCCCACGCTCAGCATTTGGTATCAAGGACTTCCATAACATCAGGGAGAACGGGCAGGATATTCTCACCCGGAGGTTTATTACCTAATCGTGCAAGAGCGCGAGGTGCGATACCAAATATTACGGAGACGAAGCATGAAGACTAGAAAAAAACTGTTGTTGCTGGCGTTAGTGGGTTTCCCGGTTGTTCCCGCATTTTCCGAGGGACAGGTCCCATCCACAAACAGTGTTACGAGTCCATTCACAGGGATTTATGTGGGCGCAAGAGCCGGGATCAATGATTCGACCTTTGGCAATGGAAATCCATCGGCCTTGGCAGGAGGGGCAACCAACCTGATCCCCTCTCAACAAAACTACGGGACGGCCATGGGTCTCGAAGCGGGTTATGCCTGGGGATTGGGACCCACCGTGCTGGGTCTGGATGCCTACTATGGTCTCAATACGAATGGTCGTTCGGGTTATGTCAGTGGCATTCAACCCTACGGAAGTCGTGACTACGGATTGGCGCTCAAGTTTGGCTATCCGCTCACCAGTACGCTCATGCCCTACGCACGGCTGGGCTATGGACATTTGACAGGAACACTCTCCGCAGCCGGTCTTTCCGGTGACACGGCAAATGGAGGGTTGGGCATAGAGTATCTGTTTGCTCCCCACTGGAGCGTATCTGCCGAATGGAATGCCATGTCGATTGCCAATAACGCCAACACCATGAACAACAATACATATACGGTGGGAGTCAATTACTACTTCGGTTCAACCAAGTCCTCCGCCCATTGAAAAAGAAGGTGCTCGCCATGCAATAACCCGCTCGTGCCATACCTTCCAACCCGAGAGATCCGGTCTCTCGGGTTTTTTTATGGCAGATCGTCGCTTCCTGCTTGCCCCAGCCGCAGGCATCCCGTCACCGCTGCGCCAAGTCGAATACCGCACACACGGGGGTGTCAGATTTTATTACATTCTTGACCGGCAATTTTTCAGTTGAAAGAATTTACAACTATATTTCAACGTGTTGTAAATCACGGCATCGTTTTTGCTTATAATTTCAGACAACCCGATCGCTTCCATCAAGCGAAAAATGATGGGAAAATCAACGCAGGAGAACGAGGTCTGTGAAAGCGGCGATGGTCAATCAATGAAGATGGGGATTCCATGAAGGTGCTCATGGTGGATGATCATGCACTTTTTCGTGACGGGTTGCGCCTGTTGCTGTCCTCTATCCGTCCTGATGCCATGCTCTTCGAG